>JACPDY010000019.1:34473-57739 GCA_016183775.1 Bacteroidota bacterium | reverse complement strand
ACTCAAAAAATGCTGAATCAATTTCAAATCGTCTTAGCAACTAAAAGCCCTGTAACTCAATAATAACAATACTTTCAAAGAACGTTATATATAAACATCAAAACAGTAATGACTTAACAATTAATGCTAAAAACAAATGCCACAAAGACACGAAAGCACAAAGTTTCACAAAGATTTTTCTTCACTTTTTACTTTCCCTCGTCCCTCGCCCCCTTCACTCATCCCTCCATTCAATATTCCATCCTTATACTCTACTTTCATTAAATACAATCCGCAAGCAGGCGCCGAAAATCCCGCCGCCGAGCGATCCTTACTTTCAATGATGCGGCAAAAATCATCAACAGTTAACTTTCCTTTTCCTATATCAACCATAGTGCCAACAATCGCCCTCACCATATTGCGTAAAAAACGGTTGGCTTTTATCGTAAATACCAATCCATTATTAATTACCTCCCACTCCGCTTTCATTATAGTGCACAAATTGGTCTTTACCTGTGTACGTGAGCGGCTGAAGCTCGTAAAATCGGTATAGTTAAACAGTTTGGCGGCTGCTTCATTCATTTGCTCCACATCCAGCTGCTGCGGACAATAATAAGACCGATCGAGCAGGAACGCGTCCTTTTTATGATGCAGAAAATATTGGTATGTACGTGAAGTGGCGCTAAACCGGGCATTAGCCTTTTCATGTACCGGAATTATTTCATGAACTGCCATATCGTGGGGAAGCACAACATTGAATTTATACATCCACAATTCATAGTCGTCCATGAGGTCGGTCTTTTCCACCTCAAAATGTGCATAAAAATCGCGGGCATGAACACCGGTATCTGTGCGGCCGCAGCCTATCATGTTTATCTTCTCACCCAGAATAGATGAGTACCTGATATTCATAATTTCCTGTATGGTATCAGGCGTATTCGCCTGCTGCTGCCAGCCGTGGTACTGAGTACCAACATAGGATAGTCTTAAAAAATAACGCTTACGCATATTACGAATCGAATTACCACGAATCGAATATACGAATATACCCACCTATCACATTCGTAACATTCGTTTACATTCGTAATTCGCACGAGTTAACATTTTTTAACACTTTAAACACCCTTTAAACTATACCATAGAGTTAAATTTGCGTCACAAATAAAACACCCATTAAATTATGACGGATATTAAAGAATTGAACGAACGTATTCAAAAAGAAAGCGCGTTTGTTGATATGATCAACCTTGAGATGGATAAGGTGATCGTTGGCCAAAAATACATGGTTGAACGTTTATTGATCGCCATGCTCTCGAACGGACACATTTTACTTGAAGGTGTACCGGGCCTTGCAAAAACACTGGCCATTAAATCGCTGGCTGCAACAATTCATGCCAATTTTAGCCGCATTCAGTTCACTCCCGACCTGTTACCGGCCGACCTGATCGGTACCATGATCTACAATCAAAAGAAAGAAGAATTTACCATTCGCAAAGGCCCTGTCTTCGCGAACTTTATATTGGCCGATGAAATAAACCGTGCTCCTGCCAAAGTGCAAAGCGCTTTGCTGGAGGCAATGCAGGAAAAGCAGGTCACTATTGGTGATGAAACATTCAAACTGCCCGAACCTTTTTTAGTTCTTGCGACGCAAAACCCCATTGAACAGGAAGGTACCTATCCCCTGCCCGAAGCGCAGGTAGACCGATTTATGCTGAAAGTGGTGATCGGGTACCCTACAAAAGAGGATGAAAAAAAGATCATCCGCCAGAATCTCGCCCATACTGCAGCGACTGTGAATAGCATTTTAAGCACTGCTGAAATACTGAATGCCCGCAAAGTGGTGAAAGATGTATATATGGACGAAAAGATCGAGAAATATATTGTGGATATTGTTTTCGCAACCCGTTACCCATCAGAATACAAACTTGATAAATTCAAACAGCTTATCAGTTTCGGCGGATCGCCGCGCGCAAGTATTAACCTCGCGATGGCTTCAAAAGCTTATGCGTTTATTAAACGCAGAGGTTATGTTATTCCTGAAGACGTTCGCGCGATATGCCAGGATGTGCTGCGTCACCGCGTTGGATTGACTTATGAAGCGGAAGCAGAAAATATTACGAGTGAAATGGTTGTGAATGAAATATTGAATACGGTGGAGGTACCATAGAGGGACGAGTGAAGGGGACGAGGGACGAGGGAAAAATAGGGAGATGAGTGAAGGGGACGAGAGACAGGAACAAGAATGGAAAGTAAAAATTTAAATAAATAAAAAACAAAAAGAAATGAAAGACAGTCTTGATAATTTAGGATTTTATATCAAATCACTTGAATTATGGGATAAGTGTTGGGATGACTGTGAGTTGCTGGGAAAAGATTTCAGGGGGATAGAAGTTGCAAAACAACTGATAAGAGCAGTTGGGTCAATTTCGGCCAATATTGAAGAAGGATATGGCAGAGGCTATGGAAAAGAATATCCTCGATTTCTAAGAATTTCAAGAGGATCTGCAAGAGAAGCTAAAGGATGGTATGTTAAATCAAAGTTTATTTTGAGTAAAAAAGAAATTGACGAGCGTGTTTCAGTTATTGATCAAATTATAGCAATGGAAACAAAATCAATACAAACACTCGAATTAAAACGGGAAGCAATTAGTTCAATGAAAAATTAATCCCTTTTCACTTTCACTCGCCCCTCGTCCCTTTTCAAAAATGGAAACAACAGAACTCTTAAAAAAAGTCCGCAAGATCGAGATCAAAACGCGGGGTATCTCCAACCAGATATTTTCGGGAGAATACCACAGCGCGTTTAAGGGTCGTGGTATGGCTTTTAGCGAGGTTCGGGAATATCAGCCCGGCGATGATATCCGTGCAATTGATTGGAACGTTACAGCCCGATTCAATCACCCGTTTATAAAAGTATTTGAAGAAGAGCGTGAACTGACAGTAATGTTACTGGTTGATGTAAGCGGTTCGGAGAATTTCGGAACACAAAAACAATTCAAAAAAGATATGATCACTGAAATATGCGCCGTACTTGCGTTTTCAGCGATCAAGAACAATGATAAGATTGGAGTGATATTCTTCAGCGACAAAATAGAAAAATACATTCCTCCTAAAAAAGGGAAAAGCCATATTTTACGCATCATTCGTGACCTTATCGAATTTAAACCGGAAAGTAATAAAACAAATATTGAACAGGCTTTGCGCTTTTTTACAAATGTGGTAAAAAAGAAAAGCATCGCTTTCCTGATCTCCGACTTTATGGCTGATGGTTATAAAGACGCTCTTAAGATCACCAACAAAAAACATGACCTGATCGCCCTGCGTATATATGACAAACGTGAATTTGAATTGCCAAACATTGGTCTTGTTAAATTAAAAGATTCCGAAACCGGTCAGCTGAGCTGGGTTAATACTTCCAGCTACGAAGTTCGCTCACATTACAGCACGAATGCTAAAAAGCGAGAATCATATCTGAAGGACATGTTCAACAAATGCGGTGTTGATACTGCTACAATAGGAACTCATCAATCGTACATACAGCCTTTAATGAATTTATTTAAACAAAGGGAGAGTAGATGAGGCAAGTTGTTGGTTGTTGGTTGAGCGGAGACAGAAGTCAGAAGTCAGAAGTCAGAAGTTAGAAGTTAGAAGTTAGAAGTTAGAAGTTAGAAGTTAGAAGTTAGAAAGTTAGAAGTTAGAAGTTAGAAGTTAGAAGTTAGAAAAAAAAGGAAATGAAGAAAGAGAAAAATAAAGTTGGCCGTTGGCGGTCGGCAATTGGCAATAGGTTTGCTATTTTTTGCCAACTGCTTATTGCCCTTTGCCAACTTTCTTTTTCTTCAAGCGCACAGGATATAAGAGTATCGGCCAATATCGACTCGAACGCCATACGTATTGGTGAACAAACGCAAATACATCTCTCTGTTCAGTACCGCGGCGATAAAGGAAATCTAAAGATCCAATGGCCTACTCTAAAGGACACTATAGTTGGTAAAGTTGAAATAGTAAATGCTTCTAAAATTGACACCACTATTCCCGATAAAAATGAACCGCTCTTATTTGTCCAAAACCAACATGTCACCATCACTTCCTTTGATTCGGGTTTTTACGCGCTGCCTCCCTTCAAATTCGTTATTAACGGAGACACCGCTCACCCTTATGAAACTGAAGCGATGTTATTACAGGTAAACAACGTTCCCATTGATACAACACAGGCCATTAAAGACATTAAGCCTCCTTTATATGAACCCTTCAGCTGGCGCGAACTTATACCTTACGCCTATTGGGTGTTTGGAACTATACTGGCCATACTCGCAATTGTTTATATTGTAAAAAGACTTAGCAAAGTAAAACCGAAAACAATTGTTGAACCTAAATCAAAAATACCGCCGCATATATTGGCATTGCAGGAGCTTGAAAAACTTAAACAGGAAAAGTTATGGCAGGAAGGCAAAGTAAAACAATACCACAGCCGGTTAACCGACATACTTCGCTTATATATTGAAGCCCGTTTTAAAATACCCGCATTGGAACAGACTTCTGATGAAATCATGTCGAACTTCAGAAGTGTTTTGATTGATGAAGAAAGCAAGAAGAAAATAAAACAGATATTTCTTGTGGCCGACCTCGTAAAGTTCGCCAAAGAGCAACCTTTGCCAACTGAAAATGAATTAAGCCTGGCTAATGCATTTGACTTTGTAAATGGAACATCAAGGGAAAATGATGGTTCTACAGGCTCACCCTCAAAAGTAGCCGAAACAGGTAATAAACAGGAAGAAATAAAAAGTAGCGTAGGACAATTATCAGATAAGAGTAATAATATTATAACAAACGAAGATCCAAAGTCCTCTCCCCCGGAGAGGATTTAGGTGAGGCCTTTTATGTTCAACTACAACGACATAACATTTGCAAACCCTGAGCTCCTCTGGCTGCTCCTGGTAATACCGGTGTTAATCGCCTGGTACATCTGGAGGAACAGAACTGCCAAAGCGGAAGTTTCCATTTCAACGCTGCAAGGTCTTGCCGGATTACGCATTCCTTTAAAAGTATATTTACGCCACAGCCTGTTCGCGTTCCGTACAATTGCCATCGCCTTTTTGATCATCGCTATCGCCCGCCCGCAGGCACGTTCAAGCTGGAAAGATATTTATTCGGAAGGGATTGACATTGTTATTTCAATGGACATTTCGGCAAGTATGCTCGCCCAGGATTTTAAACCCAACCGCCTGGAAGCTTCTAAAGAAGTCGCCATGGAGTTCATTGACAGCAGACCTAACGATCGTATAGGGCTTGTGATATTCAGCGGCGAAAGTTTTACACAATGCCCGCTCACAACCGATCATGCTATTATTAAAAATCTCTTTGCGGGCATCAAAACAGGAATGATAAACGACGGGACAGCGATCGGGATGGGACTCGCGAACGCTCTAAGCCGCATCAAAGACAGCCAGGCAAAAAGCAAAGTGGTGATACTGCTCACCGATGGCGTTAACAACCAGGGCTCCATCGCTCCTGTCACCGCCGCTGAGATCGCTAAAACTTTTGGAATACGTGTTTATACAATCGGCGTTGGAACAAAAGGCAAGGCACTCTCGCCTGTGGCACGTTACCCGGACGGAAGTTATGAGTTCGATTACATGGAAGTTCAGATCGATGATAAAATGCTGAGCGAGATTGCCGCAATGACAGGAGGAAAATATTTCAGGGCAACTGATAATAAAAAACTAAAACAGGTTTATTCGGAGATCGACAAACTTGAAAAAACAAAGTTTGAGGAAAAAAGTTTCACCAACAAAGAAGAACACTTTTTGCCATTTGCCATAGCCGCCGGTCTGGCCCTGTTACTTGAGTTATTATTAAGATATACTGTTTACCGAAGCATTACCTGATACCATGTTCAGACTAGAAAACATACAATATTTATACGCCTATCTGCTGATCCCGGTATTCGTGCTGTTATTCATACTGATGAAACAATGGCGCAAAAAAGCCATACGTTCGCTGGGCGATACGGAAGTGGTTCAGCAACTGATGCCGGATGTATCTACAGCGAAACCCACAATGAAGTTCATTTTTTTGCTGCTGGCTCTGTCGCTGATAATTTTGGGTGTTGTCAATCCCCAGATCGGTTCAAAATTACAAGAGGTGAAACGAAAAGGGGCTGATGTAATGATCGCGCTCGATGTTTCCAACAGTATGAAGGCCGAGGATCTTTCGCCGAATCGCCTGCAGCGGGCTAAACTCGCCATATCAAAACTGATAGATAAGCTGGAGGGAGATCGCATAGGCATTGTTGTATTCGGCGGAGAGGCTTATGTGCAATTACCCATTACAACAGATTACGCCGCTGCCAAACTTTTTCTCGAGCCTGTCCATGGAATCATTCGGACAGGATGTAGGAAAAAACAAAGCTATCATTGTAATAACAGACGGCGAAAACCATGAAGACGATGCATTGAAAGCAGTAGAGGAAGCTGCTGACAAAGGCATATCGGTGAATACGATAGGCATGGGTTCGCCAAGCGGATCACCCATACCTGTTTACAGAAATGGAACCCAGGTCGGTTTTAAAAAAGACAGAGAAGGTAATACAGTAATAACAAAACTGAATGAACAAATGCTCCAGGAATTGGCGGGTGCCGGAAATGGTGTATATGTTCGCGCCAGCAATTCGGAAACCGGGCTTAATGTGATATTAGATGAAGTAAACAAACTGGAAAAGAAAAATTACGAAAGTAAAATGTACAGCGATTACGATGATAAATTTTATTATTTCCTCGCTCCTGCCCTGCTCCTGATCATACTTGAACTATTGATCAGTGAACGTAAAAGCAAGTGGCTGGAACGGCTAAATTTATTCGAAACAAAAAATGACCAGATATAATTCATATATATTACTTTTTGTTTGCTCCCTGATTGGAACCTTTGCTTCTTTTGCACAGGATGATCATGTGCTGATCCGTGAAGGAAACAAGAACTACGAAAAAGGTAAATATTCGGAAGCCGAACAAAGTTATCAGCGATCACTTCAAAAGAAAAATGATTCGTACAAAGGCACGTTCAACCTGGGCGATGCCTATTACAAACAAGGCAAATACAAAGAAGCCATCAACCAGTTTCAAATGTTGTCGAATAAAAAAACAAGCAGTGATACACTGGCAAGAACCTATCATAACCTGGGGAACTCTTACCTGAAGAATTACCTGTCGCAACCAAAAATGATCGCGAATGACTCAATGAACTCTGATAAAGAGAGTATGTTAAGCAACAGCGTGGAAGCATACAAAAAAGCGCTTAAAAACAATCCGAAAGATGAAGACACCCGCTACAACCTTTCGTACGCCTCACGGTTACTGAAAGAACAAAAGAAACAAAATCAACAAAACAAAAAGGATAAGGACGAAGACAAAAAAGACAACAAGGATAATAAAGACAAAAGGGAAGATAAAAAGGATCAAAAACAAGATCAGAAGCAAGAGCAAAAGCCACAGGATAAAATATCAAAAGAAGACGCGCAACGCTTGCTGGAAGCTTCAAACAATGAAGAAAAAAATACACAGGAAAAATTAAAACGCGAAAAAGCTGTTGGCAAAAAGACTGCGATTGAGAAGGATTGGTAGGGTTGGAAGTCGGAAGTCGGAAGTCGGAAGTCGGAAGTCGGAAGTCGGAAGTCGGAAGTCAGAAGTCGGAAGTTAGGAGTTAGGAGTTAGGAGTCGGAAGGTGGAATTTGGAAACCGGAAGAGGTATATAGAAATACAATAAAATGAAAAAGACAATAGAAAATATTTCAATTGCATTATTGATCGGATTGGCTGTTGTACTGCTCACATCCGACTTAATGGCACAAGGTTTCACTGCTGCAGTCAGCAAAAACAGGGTCGCGGTTGGTGAACCATTTCAAATTGAATTCGCTGTGTCCAATGGCGGAGCGGATAACTTCAAACCACCGGCAGCTTTAAAAGATTTTGATATTTATTCAGGTCCCAATCACTCTAATTCCGTTCAGATCATAAATGGCAGTATGTCGCAGTCAACCTCCATCTCCTATTATATCGCGGCAAAACGTGAGGGCAAGATCACCATTGGTCCGGCCAGCATTACGGTGAACGGCAATAAAAAAGAATCGAACAGCATTACCATTGAAGTATCCAAAGCCAGTAGCGGGAATCCCAATGCGGGCAATCAGGGAGGAAACCAGGGCAATGCAGCTGCAGCTCAGAGCAGTGATGAAAATTTATTCGCACGCACTTCGGTGAACCGCACTAAAGTGTACCAGGGAGAACAGATTACCGTAGTGCACAAAATATATACACGGCTGAGTTTAAGGGGATTCCAGGATGTGAAATTCCCTACTTATAACGGATTCTGGTCTCAGGACGCACCTCAAAAAGGGCAGATCACACTCAGCAACGAAAACATTGAAGGTGTGAATTACAGCGTGGCTGAATTGAGGCGCACCTTTTTATTCCCCCAGCGCAGCGGAACACTTGAAATTGATCCGATCAACGTTGAATGTGTAGTACGTCAACGTTCCCGTCAGCCGCAAAATGTATTCGACCAGTTTTTCGGAACAGGAGGTTATGAAGATGTGCTGATGAAAGCTAAAAGTAAACCTGTTAAAATTGAAGTGATGCCTTTGCCGGAAACCAATAAGCCCGAAAATTTTTCCGGTGCTGTAGGTAATTTTACATTTAAGGCAAGTATGAACAAAAACAAAGTGAAAACAAATGAAGCAGTTAACCTTTCCATCAGCATATCAGGCAGCGGAAACCTTAAGCTGATCGATGAAGTTAAGGTCAATGTGCCTGAAGACATTGAGAAATACGACCCGAAAATAAATGACAACATCTCAGCCAATAATTCCGGAGTTTCCGGGAGTAAAAGTTTTGAATACCTCTTGATACCAAGACATGCCGGTGAATATAAAATTGACCAGGTAAGTTTCAGCTATTTCGATCCCGATAAAAAAACCTATATCACTCTTCCTTCTCCTGAATTTTCCATTAACGTTGAGAAGGGAAAAGATGATGACAACACTTCACCCGCGGTTATGACCACTATTCAAAAAAAGGATGTAGCTGTGGTGGGCAATGATATACGCTACATAAAAACAAACAATATTCAGCTTAAGAAAAAAGACAATGGTTTTTGGGGTTCTCGTGGATTTTACGGAGGTCTCCTCTCCCCTATGCTATTGTTCGCGGCATTTATCCTTGTACGGAGAAAAAACATTAAAGATAACAGCGACCTGGTATTGGTTAAAAGTCGTAAGGCAGGCAAGATGGCAAAGAAGCGTCTTGTACAGGCAGAAAAACATTTGAAAGAAAATAACAAAGAGCCTTTCTACGAAGAAATATTCAAAGCCCTGTATGGCTATCTCAGCGATCGCCTGAATATTCCCTTTGCCGAATTAACAAAGGAAAGCATATCAGCTATGTTGAGATCAAAAAAAGTAAATGATGAAACCTGTCAGAAACTTGAAACCATATTAAGTAACTGTGAATTCGCAAGGTATGCTCCGTCATCCGTATCGGGAGATTTGCACGGTGCATACAATGACTCGGCAACCATAATTACACAAATTGAAGATCAATTAAGTTAATATTTAGAAATTATAATACAATGCCCAATTCAATAACATCTGCCTCTTTGCCACCAAAGCACAAAAACACAAAAACCCACAAAAAAACTTTGGTGAAATTTGGAGCTTTCGTGCTTTTGTGGCAAAATATATCTACAAGAATATCGTCAATTTGGCATTCTCTACAAATTATCCTTATATTATTTTCTGGTTCACTGTTCGCGCAAAGCAACGAAGCCTTCCTTGACAGCGCCAATACTGCCTATTCAAAAAATAAATTTGATGCAGCCATAAAACATTATGATCAGATAATAGCAAATGGATATGAGTCGCCGGAAGTATATTATAACCTTGGGAATGCCCATTACAAAAGCAGTCATATAGCATTAGCTATTCTTAATTATGAAAGAGCGAAAAAACTTTCTCCGGCCGATGAGGATATCAATTACAACCTGAAAATGGCGAATGCAAAACTGGTAGATAAAATAGAATCCCTGCCGCAATTGTTCATAACTGATTGGTGGAATAGTTTTATCCTTTCTTTGTCGGAAAAAACCTGGTCCATCATCTTTATTGCATTCATATGGACTGGCTTTGCGGGTTTATTGATCTATTTTTCAACAAAAAACCGGTCAACCAAACAGCTTGGATTTACTATATGTATAGTGGCATTTGCATTGTCTTTGTTCTTCCTGTTTGTCGCCCGTAAAAGCAACCAGATAAGTATGTCACGTAATGAAGCTATTATATTAACATCAAGTGTAAGTATCAAGGGCTCTCCTTCAGAACAAGGCACCAACCTGTTTGTTTTACACGAAGGCACCAAAGTACACCTTGAACAAACCAACGGCGATTGGCTGGAGGTTAAAATACCCAATGGCAACAGGGGGTGGATAAAAGCGGCAGATCTGGCTGTGATTTAAAAAGGGTAATCGGTTACTGATTACTGATCACTGATCACTGATTACTGATTACCGATTACTGATTACCGATCACCGATTACTGATTACCGATAACCACCTTCACTCTCTCCTTCACCACGTCTGCGAATGGCCGACCTTCTATTTTACTCTCAAGCCAGCTTATATAATCAAAATCACTTATAAAGGATCGTTCAAACTTATTATTCCTCAATTTTTCAAATGCCGATTTTAATTCACTCATTGACTTAATAAGCTGCTTACCATTAAATTGATTTTTAAATTGTTGCTTCAGAAATTTCAACAAAAGGACTTCAGCTTTAGAAGCAGTATCACGCTGCTTATAAAGATGTCGATACGCTGATTTCAATGAATACTCAAGCATATCCGAACTTCCTGTTTCAAAATCAACAATGATCCTGAATAATTTTGATGCTTTAGTATAACCCGTGCCTATCGGAGAATTGTAATTTATAATGCTGCTCAGATACTTATTGCATTGCTTATAGTCGCGCATTCCAAAATAAGTGAATGCAACAAAATAATTAAGGCTTACATTTATGATCTCTAAAAATTCGTTTTTATTCTCCAGGTGTATCAGATCAGATTTCCTAGCCTTATTTATTAATAATAAACCTTTTTCAAATTCACCAATGTGACAATAAATACTTAGCTCAAGAAAATAAGCCATAATTAAATACTGTTTCCTGTCTGCCTCCGCTTTAAAACTAATTTGCTTCAGCTTGTCCAGGTATCCGAATATTGAAGAGGAATACCTGTCAAGGAGAACAATTGAAAGCGCGTAGTTATATATGGATTTAGCGTATTCTTTAGGATTATTCTGAATATAATCCGGCTGCTGCTCCATCAGCTTAAGCAATTTTTCATTCGTAGTCAATGCTTCGGAATAATTATGCATCGCGGTATGATAAACTGACTTGGCCAAATAATTGTGTAAAAGGGCGGAGAAACTGAGTCCATTTACATCGGCAATATAAAATCGTTTAATAATGTTTCTGAACCTTTTATCATCATCCGCATTTTTAGTTTGATTTAGCTTTCTGAAAGTTGAAAAAGCCACACTCTCAAATAGTAAATTTTTTTTTATTTCCAATTGCTTATTCAACACGCGACTGTACTCTGAAAAGTGATCCTCCAGATCACTCAGACCGATATTTACGTAGTTTTCGGCTTTTATTAAATTTATTTCCCAGTTAAAGAGCTCAAGCCATATTTCCCAGAACTCAAACTTCTCCGCCTTTTTCTTTGCCTGTTGAAGTATCTTTTTTGCCTGGTCTGTCAGACCTTTGTTCCGCAAAATTTCTATATGATCAATTTCCGCTTTTAATTTATTTTTCACTGAAGCATTAGCATTGTATGAACGGAGACTGTTTAAAATCGCGTTATATAATCTTGCTTTCAGTACCGAGAGATTAGAAATATACTTTTCAGATCGGATCAACTGAGATTCATCATATTCATCCTGCTTTTCAATCGCATCAAACAACCGGACATAATTATTCTTTTCACTTTTTACATGCTTTGAGGAAAACAACTTAAAGTGTCGTTTTTCCGACATACTTAATGACTTAATAAGTGAAAAAAGGTGCTTCGACATCTAATCAGAAATGAATGAATAAATGAAATAATTAATTAAATTTAGTCATTTTATGAGTTATTTCATAATATATTATATAAACAGAAATGAAGTAATTACAACAAGTTGATTTGTTTTCACCTGATTTATTCCTCAAATTGCATGTAACAGTTAAGTCTTTTGACTGAAAAAAAACGGAATTGATCATCCTTAATATTCCAACTATGCAAAAAAGGTACTTTCCTCTCTTCATCACATTATTTATCGCAACGAGCTCTTTTGGGTTTGCTGATGGTGACAAATCAAAAGAAAAATTCATCCTTTCACCTGAAAACTCTATTGATACCCGATCAACTGAGTTATTGTTCGAAAAAAACAGGGGACAGTTTTTAACTTCCGAGAAGAAGTTGGCTGAAAACGTATTGTACAAATGTGAGTTCAATGGGCTTGAAACTTATCTTACCCGAACCGGACTTAGTTATGTGTACCGGAAATTTATTTTCGACTCGCTTCAAAAAGGAGAGGAAGAATACCCTTTGCTGCCCGGCAGAAAAACAGAACATGATGAGAAACACAACAAATTGCTCGGTGAGCAGACTTACAGGGTGAACCTCGCACTTGAAAATACCAATAAAAATTTCACTGTTTCTGAATCTGACAAAAATATATTTTATACGAATTACTATACAGCACAACACCCGGAAGGCATTACAAATGTTCCTCACTACGGACAGGTACAATATGAAAATGTATGGGACAACATTAACTGGAAAATAAAAAGTTCGGGCCGGGGGCTCAAGCATGAGTTTGTTTTAAATGAAGGCGCGGACTTAACAAAAGTTAAATATAAAATTGAAGGTGCCGAAAAAATTGAGATCACAGAAGGGCGACTTAAAATAATTACACCTTACGGGACAATTGAAGAAAATGAACTCTACTGTTTTGTTGAAAAGGAAGGCGTGATAACTGAGGTAAATGGGAAATACAAAATTGAAAGAAACGGGAGTATTGGTTTTGATATTAACTGGGATGGGAAAGGAACACTTGTGATCGATCCGAATGTATTATGGGCAACATATCATATCGCAAGATCCAGCACAGGCGGTGCATACAGGCAAATGATTGTTGATAAGGCGGGAAATTTGTTTGTTTCCGGTTCAACCACTCCTGCAAGTGGTTTTCCTGTTTTGAACCCATTTGGAGGGGCTTATTTTCAGGCAACTATTAGTGGAACAAGTGATGCTTTTATTCTGCGATTCTCACCGGGAGGAGTAAAATTGTGGGCAACATTTTATGGAGGCTCTGGTGATGATAATGCCTGGTCTGTAAAACCTGATAATCTTGGAAACATATTGGTCGCAGGTAATACCAATTCAACAGATTTTCCGGTTCAAAACGCCTATGACCCAACAGCAAATGGTATCAACGATGCATTTGTAATGAGTTTTAAAGATTCCGGAATAAGAAATTGGGCAACCTATATCGGAGGAAGTGCAACAGATAATGCATATTCTGTAGCAGTAGATTTATCTGGAAATGTATATATAACCGGATCAACAGCCTCCACTAATTTCCCTGTTATCAATCCGGGCGGAACAGCATATATTGACGCGACTGCCGGAGGAGGAGTTTCCGGATCTGATGTTTTTATCGTTAAACTTACAAAAGCGGGAATGCCTTTGTGGTCGACTTATTATGGAGGATCCGGAGGAGATGCCGGGTTTGCTATAACGGTTGATATTTTTGGCAATATTTACATTACAGGACAGGCAGGTTACTACGGGGGAAATTTTCCGGTGTTTAATCCCGGGAGCGGGGCCTATTACCAAGGTGTTTATGGTGGAGACCCGGGTGGAGGTTCTGTTGTATTTGGAGACGCATTTATTCTGAAATTCAATGCCAGCTTTGCACGGATATGGAGCACCTATTACAGCGGAGCAGGTAGTACGAATGAATCAGGATGGGGGCTAGTCACAGATGCCTGTGGGAATCTTTTTGTGATAGGATGTACCGATTCGCCCAACTTTCCCACATTCAACCCAGGCGGTGGTGCTTATTTCGACAACACCTATAATAACGGAACTCCTGACGGCTCTGTTAACGGAACATCCATATATGATCTTTTCATACTCAAATTTGATATTACCGGTGTGCGTAAATGGGCCACTTTATTTGGTGGAACCGAAGGCGAATACAATTCTCCATGGGATGCTGATAATTCTATCTCAATTGACTCTGAAGGAAAAATATATATAGCAATTGGTACATATACCAATAATATGCAGGTATACAATCCCGGATCGGCATACAGCTTAGGGCCGGTTAATGCTGCCAGGGAAAGTTCATACCTGATCGTGTTTACAAATAACGGAGTGCTTGCCTGGTCAACATATATCGGGGAAGACGGAGTGCTACCTCATAGTGAGGAACCTCATGGCGTAAGTGTGGATGGAAGCGGAAATATTGTTTATATGTCAGGAAACAATTCATATTGCACATTTCAATTAAAAGACCCGGGCGGCGGGGCTTATGTAAAGGGGCATAGCGGAAATGGCTTTAACTATGGTTATGATATGTATTTTATTAAATTCTCCCCGCTTAATACACTTAATTCGTCTGGCTTTACTGCCACTCCTAAAACCGCATGTGCACCCTTAACTGTAAACTTTACCAACGCAAGCACAGGTTGGGACACCTACACATGGAATTTTGGGGAAGGAACGCCTGCTACAACGTATAATACTTCGCATGTGTATAATACTCCCGGGATTTACCCGGTTTCATTGATCCTAAAAAAAACTTCGACCTGTGTGAATGATACATTGCGCGATACCATCAAGGTGCTTTCGTGCAACATTAATGGTGTGTCAAAAAAATTAACGGTTTGTACAGCAGCCTGCCCGGTTATTACAGCAAGCACCAGCGGACCATCTCCTTATACCTATAGCTGGAACACGGGTGCAACCACCCAAACCATTAACCCTTGCCCTTCAGCGAATACCACTTATTATGTAAAAATTACAGACGCTGCAGGAGTAACACATACAGATACAACTTATGTTACTATTTCTCCTGTAATAAATGTGGTGATCTCAGCCAGCTATGCGACCTGCAGTGGTTCAAGTACAGGTAGCGCCACGGCAAATGCGGGCAATGGTGTTTCTCCTTTTTCCTACAACTGGAGTAATGGTCAAACAACAGCTACCATTATTAATTTAAATGGAGGTATATATAGCGTTACTGTAACCGATGCGAATGGGTGTACAGGAACAAAAACGGTTAGCATTACAACTTATCCAACGTTCTCCATTGCCACCTCATCAACACCGAGCAAATGTACCGGAGGAAAGGACGGAACGGCAAGTGCGACAGCTTCAGGAAGCACGGGCACGTTCAACTACTCATGGCTACCTCCAATATCATCAACTTATAACTCAAACAGCAACATTGCACAATTATCAAGCGGAACATATGCCGTTGTTGTTAAGGATGTGAATGGCTGTACAGCTTCAACAACTATAGTTGTCCCTCAAAACCCTCCGCCATCGCCCGCATTTACCGTATCGCCTGACACTGTTATTTGTGCGGGCACTGCTATCTCATTCACACACACGGGTACAACAACGGGCGTAACAAATTACGGCTGGACAAATTACTGTCCTGCTCCATTCCTGAGTACAAGTGCCTCTACGCAGAATTACTCATACTCATTTGTTTCTGCAGGAACTTACACCATAACCCATTCGGTAAATTTGGGATCGGGTGCTGCCGCCTGCAGCGAAAGAAAAACGGTTACGATTGTTGTAACGAACTGCGATGGCACCAATCCGGGGGTTGCCGCTTTGGGAGGCGGTTGTGTTACAAGCGGAGATTGCAGCAAAAACATTAGCGCAGTGTCAGCAGGTGGCACCCCGCCTTATACATACAGTTGGAATACCGGAGCAACTACTTCTTCGATTTCACCTTGTGCCACAAGCAATACTACTTATATTGTAACGGTGAAAGATGCCCTGGGAGCCACTAATACGGCAGCCGCAACGCTAAGCATTATACCTTCTGCCAACTTTACCAAATCAACAGGAAGAACAATTTGCATTGGCACAACTGTAAACTTTACAGGGGTATCAACCGGGGGAGCAACCTATAGCTGGACAATTGGTGCTCCCGCGAATGTAAGTGGTACAACAGTGAATTACTCTTACAATTTTTTATCGACAGGCACGTATAGTATTTATCACTCTGCTTCCAGTGCAACCTGCGGAGCATCACAAAGAGATACAATAATTGTTGTCAATTGTTCAGGCCCCTCCGTAACTGCAACTGGCAGTTCGGTGTGCCCGGGTTCCTGCGCAACGGTAACATCAACCGGCGCAGGCGGTACCAGTCCCTATACTTATTCATGGAGTAACGGCAGCACAACACAAAACATTAATCCTTGTCCCGTTACAACTACTACTTATACTGTTACAATAAGAGATGCGGGTGGAACTACTGCTACCACCACAGCTACGGTTACTGTTAATCCTGCTGTTTCGGTTACTGTCTTACCTACAAATATAACCTGCAATGGAGGTACAAACGGTTCAGCTACTGCAACAGTAAGCAGCGGCACAGCACCTTTTACCTATAACTGGAGCAATGTGGTTCCGGGTTCGGGGTTCCAGGTTTCAGGTTTAAGCGCAGGGGTCTATTCGGTTACTGTAACAGATAACAAAGGTTGTACAGGAAGTTCATCTGTCACAATAGCTGCTCCACCCTCCTTGTCCGGACAATTTACAAAAGGCACAGCCAATTGCGCAGCCTGTGGCTGTAAAGAATGGTTAATGATTACTGCAAGCGGTGGTACAAGCCCTTACTCCTACTCCTGGCCCGCTTCAGGCGGAATAGTGAACAGGTATAGAAACCAGTTATGCCCCGGATCGTATACTATAAATATTATGGACAAGAATGGCTGTAGTGTGAATATTAACCTGACAACGCCTTGATCATACTATTAGCAATTTTAAATTAAGGGAATGATTCTTAATTCAACAGCTAAAAGAAAGTTTTCTCGTTTATATGCAAGTCTTGCTATTCTATTTATTTTCATGACGTTAAATAAATTGTTTGCGGTTGATATAATCTATACAAATGGAAATCTTACCAACAATTGGAATGATCCATTAAACTGGTCAACTGGTGTAGTGCCCGGAAATAGTGATAAAGCTATATTTGATGTAACTTCTTCTGCGGACTGTAATATTAATGCAAATGCAAATGTCGCCGGTATTGATATACAGACAACGTACTCCGGTACAATCATTCAAAATTCAGGGATAACTATTACAGTAGGAACAGACAATTTTTCTATGTCCGCAGGCTCCTTTGCCGGGAGTAATGCTGCTATACTCATTAGTGGGGCATTTATTTTAAGCGGTGGGGTATATACATCTACTTCAGATACAATGACTATCTCAGGCAATTATACATTTTCATCAGGTTCATTTAACCATAATAATGGTACTGTAAAATTTTTCAATCCTTCTGGAAATGCAATCACACTTACCGGCAATACGTCATTTTATCACCTGAAGTTTAATTCAACAATAGCTGGTTTACCTCAAGTTTATACAATATCCGGAGGAACCATTTTTACCTCTAATCAAACACTTACTATTATTGGATCATCGTTGGTTAGTATTAATACCGGAATGATTGACGCAAAAGGCAACATACTTATAAAATATAATGCGGTTCCTAATTTTGGAACTAATGGTGGAAATGCTACTATTAACATTAATGGCACAGTTGATCAAACACTAACCGGTACTGGAGTGGCTGGGCTTGGCTTTATATGCTCGGTGAATATTAATAAAACGGCAGGAACGCTTTTTTTACAAAATGTAATCAGTGTTAGCGGTAACTGGACTTATACCCAAGGTACGGTCAACTATGGCACTTCTTCGGTGGTATTTAGCGGCTCACCTACGATAACCGGAACTCAATCTTTCAATAATCTGGAATTCATGGCTCGTACCGGACTAAACGCACCATTTATATTTACCATCGCATCGGGAACTATTTTAACAGTAGACGGCACATTGCTCTTTGATGATGCGCTTTTAAACAGCACATCTTATATACAACTAAACACAGGTACTATTGACGCAAAAGGAAATATACGGGTTTACAACAGAAGCACTGAGCCAACTAATTCAGGGGGGACGGCGACCATTCACGTTTGTGGAACTGTTAATCAAACCCTTACAGGAGAAGGGACAACAGGAAGAGGCAAGATGTGTAAAATCAATATCGACAAACCCAGCGGAACCCTATTTCTATCAAGCGTGATATCAACTAATAGCGACTGGACATGGACACAGGGAGCTGTTGATGCGGGTACCTCTACTGTAGTTTTTATGGATAAATCTCTTACAATAACAGGAACACATTCCCTTAACAAGGTAACCATATCAACTAACACTGTCTGTTTTATTACTATTTCTATGGCCACAGCGTTAACTATAAATGGAACCCTTACAATTAGCGGCATTGGTATAGTTCGGATAAATACCGGAACCATTAATGCAAAAGGAGATATTACAGTAACCAATATAAGTGCTTGGTGCGGTGGTACCGGCACCCTGAATATTAACGGGACTATAAATCAAACTCTTACAGGATCAGGAATTGAAGGAAGGGGAGCTTTGCCAAACATTATAATCAACAAATCCGGAGGTATACTTGCTTTCATAAGCATTATTTCTATCGGGGATTTAGGCGGGGGAGGAAACTGGACTTACACTTCAGGGACCGTAGATGCTTCTACAAATACCTCAAAGGTATATATGCTAAATGCTACAAATATTGATTGTGAAAATGGAGCAGCAAACATGAGTTTTTATGACCTTAAGTTTGGTGATTCAAACATCAAAACACTAACCGGAGATATCCGTGTAGATAATATTTTCACACTGGCTGATGGCAGACTTGACTTAAATAGCAATGCTCTCTACCTGACAAGTAATTCGGCTGGAGCGTTAACCCGAACAAGTGGTTATATTATAAGTGAATCTACTAATAATGAAGGGGAAATATTTTGGAATGTCGGCGCTACCGTTGGTTCATATATATACCCTTTTGGTACTATTGCTGGAACCTACATTCCATTAATTTTTCAATTAACGGCTGGAAATGCCGGATATGTATCTGTTTCCACTTATCCGACAGCATCGGATAATACACCCTACCCGTCAACACCTGACAACGTTACTAATTTACTTAGAGGGGGCACCGATAACAGCACAAATGTAATTGATCGCTTTTGGCAAATAGATAAAAACGGCCCAAGTGGTACGGCTACCGTTAGTTATACTTATGATCAGGCTGAAGTTACCGGCGGAGTTGTTGGAAATGAAGGTTTGCTTCAAGCTCAGAGATATAACACTTCTAACAATCTGTGGGATGCTGTACTCGCAGGACAAACAGCTGATGACGCTAGCAATGTTGTTACAGAACCGGGCATTACACAGTTCTCTCCCCGTACACTTGCACTGTCAAGCTCTCCGTTACCAATAGAACTTCTTAGTTTTACAGCAATACAAAATGACCGCCACATTGACTTATCATGGGTAACAGCTACAGAAACAAATAACGATTATTTTACCATTGAACGCAGCGTAAATGGTACCCAATTCGAGCCGATAGCGACAGTGCAGGGTGCGGGAAACAGCACCACAGTGAAAAAATATTCAACAGAAGACAGACAACCATTCATTGGTGTATCATATTACAAACTGAAACAAACCGATTTTGACGGAAACTACATATACTCGCAAATTGTACCCATCACATTTGAATACAGCAGAAAAAAAGATTTTTTTGTTTATCCCAATCCTTTAAATACTGCAACCGGGGACAACCTGTTGTTATCTTTATCAGGCCTTGAGAAGGACTCGTCTATTTTGGTTGTACTTCTTGATGTGCTTGGTAAAGAGCATTACTCTAAAATAGTTTTGGCTGATGGAGACGGCATAGTAAATGTTGTGATACAGAGTAGCACTCCACTAGTCGCTGGTGTTTATATAATCAGGGCAGCAGACAATAATAAATTGTTTTGTGAAAAGATTGTGGTTAAGTAGGGCTATTTTGAGTTCAATTGAAACATTAATAAAGAAGAAAATATACAGTTGAAATAGCTATAAGCAGGTGCATACAAACTGGAAATGAATACATTGGCTATTCCATGTGACTTTTAAAAGCTAAAAAATATATACACATGAATCCGTTTAAAATTTAATTAAAAAAAAGGACAAAACGGTCCAAGATTTAGAATTAACCTTGCAACACCTTGATCATAATATGAGAATAATTGATATATGTAAAATTGATCGGATATTGACAAAACACATTTGCATCTTTCTGCTTGCCGTAACCTTAACAGGCAGCGCTGTTAAAGCACAGGTTGCGGATTGGACGTCTAATCCATTTGAGCACCGTGCTTTTGTTAAAAACAATGGTCAATTTAACTTTTCACTTACTGGAGGTTCTCTAAAACCATTAAACACGCAAATACTATATGGCGCCAGCGCAAACGGAGTAGAACTATATTTTACTACAAATGGTATAACATACAAACACAACGAACTGATTCCTGCTACTGAAGAAGAGAAAGAGGAATTAGAAAAAGGAAGATCCTCTTATTTTAAAAATGAAAAAGAAGAAAGAAGTATTAATAAATCGGTACCACGATTTCTTTCGATCGAATGGTTAGGGTCAAATCCAAATTCAGAAATCATTGCTATGGAACCGGTTTCGTTTTATTACACCTATGGTAACATAGGTAATGATGGCGCATCCACCATTAAAGCCCCTGCGTGTAGAAAAATAATTTACAAAAATATTTATCAAAATATTGATGTTGAATATATACTTCCTGAAAAAGGCGGAGTGAAATATTCCATTATCCTTCATCCTGGAGCCGATCTCTCTCAGGTAATGATGCGCTACCAAAACGCAATTGGATTAATGTCTGATATTGAAGGTAATATTATCATTCAATCTGAATTTGGTGATTTTGTAGATCATGCACCAATAAGTTTTTACGAGAACGGGACAAAGATCGGATCGTCTTTTAAAATAAACGGGGATTCTGTTTCTTTCATACTGAACAAGCATAACAACTCCCCAAAAATTATCATTGACCCCTGGACATCCAGTCCAACATTTCCAAACAACAGAGCATTTGATATTAACTATGATCTTGCAGGCAATGTTTATGTATATGGATCTTCTCCACCCTACAAACTGGCCAAATTTAATAGTACAGGGGTTTTGCAATGGCAGTATAGTACATGGAGTAATTTCAACACGGTATTAAACCAATTTGAAGGCATGTATGGTGATTTTAGCGTTGATGAAGTTTCGGGAACAAGTTATATTGTAGAGGGATACGGCCAGGCAAGCGTATTAAAGATAAATACTATGGGGCTTCAAACGGGTATGTATCCAGGAGGCAATCGAGATATGAACGAAATGTGGCGTTGTGAATACAACCGTTGTATTAACAAAATAGTGATTGCCGGTGGCGGAACATTCGGCATCAACCAGGCAGCTATGCTTGATACAACTATGGCGACAATTACCCCCGTGAACGTGTTAAACACGACCAACTCATATCATGATTTCGGACTGCTGTGCATTGACCCATCAAGCTCCTTTTGTTATATGGGAACCAACAGGACAACCGCACCGTGGTCAACCAACCTTGATAATGTATTACTAAAATTGCAAGTTCCAAATTTGGGTTTACCTGTATGGTCAGTAAACAGTAATCATACATTTGTTGAAACCCAATCTCTTACCTTTTATCCTACTTACAATACGGTATTGGGCCCGATGGGCTACCCAAATGGGTTTAACGGTATGGCTGCCAGTCCCGGCTTTTTATATACATATGATGGGTCACTTTTAAAGAAATGGAACAAAAGCAACGGAAATTTTTTGGGGCAGGTGAATACAGGCGGCACAATGTTCGCTTCAGGAGGCCTAACAACTGACGGATGTGATAATGTATATGCCGGAACGGGTAATGTAATTAAAGTGTATAATTCAAGTCTTGTTCAGATAGGAACTTACCCTGTACCTAATACTGTTTACGACATAAAATTAGGACTGAACAACAAATTGTACGCATGCGGAGTTGGCTTTGTTACTGAAATCCTTGTAAGTAACTCCATTGGAAATGTAACAGTGAGTTCTGCTCCCCAAAGCGGTTGTAGTTGTAATGGTACGGCAACAGCAACTATTTCCTGTGGCAGCGGCAATTTGTCAGGTTATAATTATTTATGGGCTCCGGGTGGACAAACAACACAAACAGCAGTGGGATTGTGCCCGGGTACTTATACGGTAAACCTTACCACGAATTGTTCAAATACTATAAGTTCGACTGTAACAATATCGGGAAATACAGGAGGGCTTTCAATAGTATCCAATGTAATAAATAATGTTTACTGTAATAATGGGAACAACGGTAAAGCCAATGCAATAGCTGCCGGTGGCTTACCCGGATACACCTATTTATGGAATAATGGACAAAATACACAAACTGCTACCGGATTAAGTGCAGGCAGTTATACAGTAACTGTAACAGACAATAGCGGATGTACAAATAAATCAGTTGTAATTATCAGCCAGTCATCATCTGTAGTGATAATTGCTAAAACTTTTAATTGGAGAGTCTGTGAAGATTCGGTAAATTATAGCTGGGTAGCAATGAATACTGTGCTTGGTGGAACAGCTCCCTATACATACAACTGGAGTAATGGGCAAACAGGATCACCCGTTAAAGTGTTTAATTCAGGAATATACACAGTTACTGCAACGGATGCCTTTGGTTGTAGTGGAACTACAACAGTTATGGCTACTTTACCAACTAAATTCACTTACACATTAAGTACATCTTCTGTTCCCGCCCATTGTGGTAAAAACAACGGACAAGCCAGTATTACAGCAAATTCGGTTGCATTAACCTATATATGGCTTCCTGGGGGACAAACTACTACTGCTGTAAAAAGTACACTTACAGGCTTAAGCTCCGGAATATATACTGTTTCGACCAGTTACGCGGGCTGTCCGAAAACGTTCACTATATCAGTAACCGGATATTCCGGCTTACCATTAATTACAACTGCTTATGCAGCCTGTGTTGCAGGC
>JACPDY010000019.1:0-34435 GCA_016183775.1 Bacteroidota bacterium | reverse complement strand
AGGGCTCGGCTAAGGTAAATGTCGTAACCATGACAGGTACCACACCTTTTACTTATAGTTGGAATCCGGGGGGCCTTAATACTCAAAATATTTCCGGCCTAAATGCGGGTATCTATACTGTAACAGTTACAGATAATGCAGGCTGTATAGGCACAGCCACCGTAAATATAGCCAGCAGTGCGAGCCCGACATTCAATATCATTGGCACTCATATCACGTGCACACAAAGCGGAAATGCGTATGTTTCAAATGTTAGTGGTGCTGCGCCTTATACATACCTATGGAGTACAGGTCAACCGAGCTCAAATATTTCTTGTCCTGTTTCCGGAATTTATACAGTAACAGTAACCGATGCCGGTGGCTGCACAGGTACCTCAACAGTAAATATTACCGGGACAAGCCCAGCATCCGCGACTTTTACTTACCCTTCACCTATTTGTGTCGGACAAAAAATAACCTTTGTAAATACAGGCACTACGGGTACCTATAGTTGGAACATTTCTGCACCTGCAAGTGTCAGCGGTACATCTCCGGATTTTTCCTACACATTTTTAACTGCAGGAACATATAGTGTTTTTCATAGCGTAGTAACTGCAGGGTGTTCTAACATCGTACTATACCTGATACAAGTAATAAATTGTGCTACCGGTCCAGCGGTCACTGCTACGGGCAGTTCTGTCTGCCCGGGTTCATGCGCAACGGTAACATCAACCGGCGCAGGCGGTACCAGTCCCTATACTTATTCATGGAGTAACGGCAGCACAACACAAAACATTAATCCTTGTCCCGTTACAACTACTACTTATACTGTTACAATAAGAGATGCAGGTGGAACTACAGCTACCACCACAGCTACGGTTAATGTTAATCCTGCGGTTTCGGTTACTGTTACTTCAACAAACATAACCTGTAATGGCGGTACAAATGGTTCAGCCACCGCAACAGGAAACAGCGGTACAACTCCGTTCACCTATAACTGGAGTAATGTGGTTCCGGGTTCCGGGTTCCAGGTTTCGGGTTTAAGTGCAGGCACCTATTTGGTTACTGTAACAGATAACAAAGGTTGTACAGGAAGTTCATCTGTTACAATAGCTGCTCCACCCTCCTTGTCCGGACAATTTACAAAAGGCACAGCCAATTGCGCAGGCTGTGGCTGTAAAGAATGGTTAATGGTTACTGCAAACGGTGGTACAAGCCCTTACTCCTACTCCTGGCCCGACGGATATGTGAACAGGTATAAAAACCAGCTTTGCCCGGGATCTTATCTTATAAATATTAAAGACAAAAACGGATGTAGTGTGAATGTGAATTTGAGTACGCCGTGATTTAGTTGTTGGTTGTCAGTTGTTGGTAAACGATTACTGATTACCGTTCACCGATTACTGATTACCGACTACATAGTCTTCTCCTGCAAAACCTCTGCAAATGGTCTGTCCAGGATCTTAGACTCTATCCAGGAATTAAAGTCAAAGTAATTCAGAAACTGTTGCTCAAGCGGATCTTTCACAATCTTATTCAACTTATCTTTCAATATATTTAACTCCTTTTTCATGCGATCTTTCTCTGAAAATTGATGAAGATTTTTTTTGAAGAATAAAATAATTTCACTTTCAAATTTAAAATGTCTTTCTTCTTTTACCAGGAATCGTTCAGCAGATCGCAACCTGTACTCCAACAGATCAACATTCTCTATTTCATAATGGATCAGCAGATCCATGATCCGCGCCAACGCATGAACATCTTTAACGATCGCATAATTTTCATGACTTTGGTTCAATATCCTGTTTAGCCACTTAAGCGCGTCTGTATATTTTGAAGCCATGAACAACAGTTGCACGATCGACATACATATAGTGATCTCGATGCCGGGCTCCCTGACTGCTTTTAACTGATCCAACCAACTTTCAATTTCAGGGATAAGCCTCATTCCTTCATTTAATTGCATAGTAACAAGGTAGTATTCCATCATTAATTCAAAAACTCTCAACTGCACGGCGTTAACAAATTCATGATTATTTGCATTGGGGTAATTATCAGCGATCAACCTAAGCTTGTCAATACACTCATAAAAATCGTTGAATTTTCTATTATCCAATTGACTTACCAGATAATTATTCAGGGCTGAACGATACGCGTTTGGATTTTGATTTATAAACGCCGGCTGATCTTCAAGGTATTTGACAAAACGTGCCGACATTTTGTATGCTGATCTCATATCACCGATCGTCCTGTAATAAAAAAATTGTGTGAGGAAGTAATATATCTTTGAGTAATTTGTAAAGGCTTTACGCTCATCTTTAAACAAAGGATTATTAACAGACTGCTTTATTTTTTTGATCTTATTCTGATCGCGCACCACCGTTCCCGTTTTTGCAATTGCTTCAGCTAAAGTGCCCAGCATCAGATGATATTGAGCCGCATTATTTATTTTCCTGATCACTTCCTCGTGCGTAGCATACATTGTCTTAACATCCGTATTGAAATAGTTCCACCTTAAACCTATTGCCTCTAACAGGTAGTTAAACTTCTCATGCAGTGTTGCCAATCGCTCCACTTTTAATAATTCCATTTCCGCTTGTCTCAACAGTTTTTTTTGAAGCAAAAAATTTATGTTTTGAAACATTACATTAAGTTGATTATCCACTGACCTGGCGACATTATATGCCCGCATACTTTTCAGAATAAGATTATTCAACCTGTTTTTTGTATCGGATAGCTGTTTATCTTTTTTCTTGCTCTTAAATTCTTTTAAGACTTCCTTTGCATCGTATTTTTGCTGCCTGTCAAGCAGGTCGAAAAGGGAGAGTAAACTATCATTCTCCCTGAACACCGAAGCCTGCAATTTAAAATATCTTTTTTCGGATGAAGAAAGAGATTTGACGAGGTTGAAAAGTTCACTATTCTTACTCATTATTCAATATTTATTGGGGTAACAGCAAACAAATTAAGTCAATCTGAAATATGCAAAATAAGTTTATAACTAATTGAAATACATTAATTTAAATAAATTTATGTATTTTAGAACAACAAGATAATAAAAAAAAAGTTTTGTTCATCCCTTTTAACTGATTTAACTTGCATTCTGACGAAAGAAAATGAACCGGGAATAACGAACACAAGCCTTAATATGAAAATAAAATATACATTTATTACTTCCCTGTTTATCGCATCCGCCCAGTATATTTCCGGCGGCAACAATAAATATACCGACAGCCAATTACCGGAATCACTTTTCGAAAAAAACAGGGGACAGTTTCTGTCGTCAGATGGAAAACCGGCAGATAATGTATTGTACAGGAGTAAAAACAACGGATTAGAAACATACCTCACCAGATCGGGCCTCAGTTACGTGTATCGTGAATTTGAATATGACACTCTTAATAATGACCCTCATTCGTTGATCCCCGGAAAAAAGGAGGAAAAAGACGATGATGACAAATTTTTAAAGGTAAAAGGAGAACATACATACAGAGTAAACCTTGTATTAGAGAATATGAATAAGGATATTCTCATAACTGAATCGGATAAAGATTTGTTTTACACAAATTATTATACAGCGGAACATCCGGAAGGCATCACGCATGTACCTCACTATAAACAGGTGCAGTACAGGGAAGTTTGGAAAAACATTGACTGGAGGGTAAAAAATTCCGACAATGGCCTTAAGCATGAATTTATCCTCAACGAAGGCGCGGACATAAAACAAGTGCGGTTTAAAATTGAAGGGGCGAAAAAAACAGAAATTAAAAATGGGAGGTTAATCATTCATACACCATACGGCACCATTGAAGAAAACGACCTGTATTGCTATGTTGAGCGGGATGGTCATCGGCAAAAGACAGATGCCCGTTACCTGATCGGCGAGAATGGATGTATTGGTTTCGATGTAAAATGGGATGGCAAAGGCACGCTTGTTATTGACCCAAGTGTGTTGTGGTCGACTTACCATGTAAGCAGGGGAACTTCAGGCGGAGATGGCGGATGCCAGATGACAACAGACAGGATTGGGAACATTTTTGTATCCGGGGGATCGTATACTACATCCGGATTTCCTGTTCTTAATCCGTTTGGCGGCGCTTACTTCCAGGGCGGTGTCGCCGGAACTGTTGATCTTTTTATTCTTAAATTCTCCACCGGGGGAGTTAAACAATGGGCTACTTTTTATGGTGGTACCGCTGACGACCAATCATGGTCGGTAAAAGCGGATAACCTTGGCAACATTCTTATTGCCGGCAGTTCAACCTCGACCAATTTCCCTACATCAAATGCGTATGATGCAACTGCCAATGGCAATAACGATGCCATCCTCATTAGTTTTACAGATACAGGAATAAGAAACTGGGCAACTTATCTGGGCGGAAGTACTATGGATATTGCAATCTCCATTACATCGGATGTTCAGGGAAACATTTATTCAACAGGCTTTACCAATTCTGTTAATTTTCCAATGATCAACCCGGGTGGAGCTTATATGCAGGCTTTTGGCGGTGGTGGAAATGCAGATGCCTTTGTTGTCAAATTAACCAGGAATGGAAATCCTTTATGGAGTACATACTTTGGCGGCAACCAAAATGACATTGGAAACGCTATAACAACAGATAAATTCGGAAATGTTTTCGTAACCGGATCTACTGACGGCAACATGCCTCTTGTGAACCCGGGAGGACCAGCCTTCTTTGACAATACGTTTAATGGTGGCAATAGCTGGAAAGTGGCAGACGCATTCATTATTAAGTTTAGTTCGACATTAAACCTGACCTGGTCAACTTATTATGGAGGTAACGGTGCAGGCGGTATGGGCGGAACAGACGAAGGATATTCTGTTGTAACAGACCAATGCGGAAATTTATTTGTACTGGGGTATACTGAATCATCTAATATACCTACATATAACCCTGGCGGAGGAGCTTATTACGATAACATCCATAACAATGGCCCGGCAGCATATATTTATCCGGATCTGTTCATCCTGAAATTTAATAACGCAGGAGTGCTTATGTGGGCAACTTACTATGGCGGTTCAGAATCTGATTATAATAACACCTGGGATGCGGACAATTCCCTGGCTATTGATAAAGAAGGTAGAATATATATCACCTTCGGCACCTATTCGCAAAATATTCCGGTAATTAATCCTGCTTCTCCTTATAGCTGCCCTCCCGCTACATGCGCATGTCAGTTGGAACGAGGCCATATTGCAGTATTTAACAATAATGGCACAGGCTTATGGTCTACATACATCGATCCGAGTACAACCAATATTAATTCCGAACAACCTAATTCAATAAGTGTGGATGGAACCGGCAATATTGCAGCGATGATTGGGTCCGAGTTAACAGGAGGATTTCAACTTGTCAACCCGGGAGGCGGAGCCTACATACAACCTCATACAGCAAGTGTTAACCGCGAAATGTATTTTATAAAATTTACACCTGTAACTCCCAATACAATTCCTGTAGCCGCTTTCACTGCATCACCTAAAAAAAATTGCGCGCCGCTTTCTGCCAGCTTCAATAATTCAAGTACAGGTTATGATAATTATACCTGGAATTTTGGCGATGGTGGTACAGCCACTACTTATAACGCTTCGCATCTTTATAATACACCCGGTACATACGTTGTAACACTTATCCTTGAAAAAATTTCAACATGTGTTAAAGACACCCTTAGAGATACCATAAAGGTACTTAGTTGCAACATAAACGGAATTCCAAAAAAAATGAACATCTGTACCGGAAACTGCCCCGTGATAACTGCCAGTACAAGCGGAAGCGCACCATATACCTATAGCTGGAACACAGGAGCTACCACGCAAACCATCAACCCTTGCCCATCCACCAATACTACCTACTTTGTAAAAGTAACCGATGCCTCAGGTACAACTCATACGGATACAACTTATGTGACCATTTCTCCCATCTTAAATATTATTACATCTGCAATATATCCAGCTTGCAGCGGAGTAAATAACGGCACCGCTTCCGTAACCGTAAACAATGGAACATCCCCCTACAGCTACAATTGGAGCAGCGGACAAGTTTCATCTTCTGTTTATAACATGGCCCCCGGCACTTATACTGTAACAGCAACCGATGCGAACGGATGTACGGGAACAAAAACGATAACCATCACTACATATCCGCCTTTTACGATCTCTATCGCCACAACTCCGAATACCTGTCCTCCCGGCGGAGCATTGGGTACAGGTACTGCAACACCAACAATAACGGGAGGAACAGGTACTTATGCTTACTCCTGGCTGCCACCTGTAAATTCGTTCAGCCGTTTAAATCCCAATCAAACGCAATTAAACAGCGGCGTATTTACAGTGAATGTTACAGATGGAGGAAGCGGCTGCTCACAAACTGCAACCGTTACAGTTGCACAGGGAGCTTTTCCAACAGCTACATTTACCATTTCTCCGGGCAAAGTAGTTTGTGTCGGAACAAACGTAACATTTACAAATACGGGTACAATGACAGGCGGTAGCTGGCAGGTAAGCGGACCTGCAAGCGGTTCCGGCACTACAACTAATTTCTCATTTACATTCAATATCCCGGGAACATATGTAATCTGGCACCAGGGAACACAGGGAAGTTGTAATCTGTTTGAGGATGATACTTTAGTTGTGGTTAATTGTACTTCCGGAGTTCCATCCCCTGCAACATTTGGAGGAGGTTGCGCTAACAGCGGAGATTGCAGTAAGAAAATAACCGCAAATGCAACAGGAGGAACGACTCCGTATACATATAGTTGGAGCACAGGTGCAACAACCGCTGCCATTTTTCCATGCGCGACAAGTGATGCCACATACACGGTTACAGTTAAAGATGCTGCGGGTGTTACAAACACAACAACTGCGGCTATTATCATTTCTCCGGGTGCCTCGTTTACACAATCTCCAACAGGAACCGTTTGCACGGGAACGCCTGTAAATTTTACGGGCATAACTACCGCCGGCGCCACCTACAACTGGAATATTGGCGCACCGGCCAATGTAAGCGGCACCACCGCAAATTTTTCAGCTTCCTTTTTATACGAAGGAACATATACAATCACTCATACTGTTGCAAGAGCAACGTGTAGTAATACAGCAACATCTACAGTAAAAGTGATCAACTGTACCGGCATTACGGTTACAGCCTCCGGCAATCCCGTTTGTTCGGGCTCCTGTGCCAATATAATATCCGGTATTTCGGGAGGAACAACTCCATATACCTATTCATGGAGCAATGGTGCTACAACACAAAATATAAGTCCGTGTCCTTTATCAAATACCACTTATACACTTACCATCAGAGATGCAGGAGGAACAACGGCCAGCACAACAGTTGTCATAAACATTAATCCGGCTCCTACAGCAAGTATAACTCCGACAAACATAACGTGTGCCGGAGGAACCGGATCGGCACTGGCAACCATAAGCGGCGGCAGCTCTCCTTTTAACTACATTTGGAGCAATGGACAAAACAGTCCAACAGCAACAGGCCTAACAGCCGGCAACTATACGTTAACAATAAGCGATAGCAAGGGCTGTACTAACACCGCCGCTACAACACTATCTTCGCCCACTCCATTAAGCGGACAATTCACTAAAGGTACATCCAGCTGTGCGGGATGTGGATGTAAAGAGTGGTTAATGGTAACAGCCGGAGGCGGCACGAGCCCCTACTCCTATTCCTGGCCCGATGGATATCTGAACAGATATAAGAATCGGCTGTGCCCGGGAACATACATCGTAAATATTAAGGATAAAAATGGGTGCAGTGTGAATCTGAATTTGAGCGCGCCGTGAGAGAATTGGTCATTAGTCATTGGTAATGGTATAAATTTCCTATTCGCTAATGACCAATGATCAAAACAACAACCCTCAACCATTAACTATCTTCGCCTTTTCAATAACAATTTTAACAAATGGACGGTTCTCAATTTTACTTTCAAGCCATGAAATAAAATCAAAATATTCAAACGCTGATTTTTCTACGGAATCATGTGAAAGGGACATCAGTTCTTCTTTCAAATCCTTAAACGCCGCTATTAATTCTTTTTTGCCATTCACCCTTGGTAACTTTTTTCCGATAAAATTTATAATGGCTTTTTCAAACTTGAAAAGGTTGCCTTTTTTCAGGAAATACCTCAGCGTTGAACGAATAAGAGATTCTAACAACTCCATATTATTCAGCTCATAATGCACTATAAGCAATAAGATTTTTGCAAATGAAAAAATATCACTCCTTTCATCAGTAGCTGTGTTAACAATAGCATTTAATTCAGAAAGGGCATTACGAAATGCATTAGTGCCAATAAAAAGATAAGCGCAATTATGATGAAGGATCAGTTGTTTGGATTTTGGCAAATTATTAAATATAAAATCCTTTTTCAGCAAGGAAATGTATTCCAACCCCTTCTGAAATTCACCTGTCTTAATATATAAACCGGAAGATAATGTATAATACGAGAGCAAGGTCACATGTAAATCTGTTTTATCCAACTGTTTTTTTAACATAATGGCATGATCAAGCTTTTTTAAATTTTTTTGTGCTTCCTCGAATTTATTTATTGATAACGTAAAAACAATTTTATTGTGAAGTGTATTGCAATAGGTGCTCAAATTGGATGATGTAATACCTTGTTTGTCTTCCATAAATTGAATAAACTGATCAAGGATTTGATTTGAAGAAACAAAATCACAAAGCGAAGCAAACAATACATTTTTTATTTGATAGTATTGTACTCTGGCTTTATCGGACATAATACCTGAGCCATCGCTCAAGAGTTTATGAGATAAAATAGTATTAACTTTTGTAGTTTCAGCCCTATTCAGAAAAATTTGCCGTTGAACAATCAGCAAAGCTGCTTGAAGTTTTAATTCTGTATATTCAAAAAGATTGTAGTTTTTTGTAAAACATTCCCGGATCCGGTCTTTATTTTTAAGCGCATTTTTTAATTCTAAAATATTCCTGTTTTTCTGAGCTAAAAGAGATTCCCAATAATATAGCTCTGTCATGACCGAAAAATTTTCCTCAACTTCAGCAATCTTATAGGCCTTTTTAACAAGCTTTAAACACTGGGAATAGAGTCCTTTTTTATATAAAATATGTATATGAATAACTGTACGATGAAGTATTATTTCTGCGTTACTTTCTTTGTGATGGATTTCCAGGCTTTCGAGTATAAGATTATATAAATAATTTTTGAGTTCGGAAAGGTGAGAAGAAGTTAAGCCCATTAACTTCCGTATATACTCCTCATTATATTCTCCCCGATTATTTATAGTCTCAAAAAGCTTTATATAAACAAGCTTTTTTTCATTCCTCTTAGTATAAAGGGTAAACGAAATTTTTTCCTGTTTGGTTAAAGATTTTATCAGGTCAAAAAGATTAGAGGAAGGGTTCTTGGGCATCTTAAATAAGGTTAATTTAAAACACTGATTATCTAAAAATAGACATATAGATTAATTCCAACAAATTAAAAATCAGCTTAAATTATTATAAAATAGGCATTATTCGCTAAGACCTTATCTTATTTTTTATAATATATGCCAAAAATTAAAGCTTGATATTCTAAAAATGAACAATACCTGGATTGCAATGCCTGTATTTTGAACATATATTTGATAAATGAGTAAACACAAGGCATTACAAAGAATCCGAACAAGAATAATAATTAGAAAGCGCCCCATGAAAAAAAACCTAAACCCAAACTATCCATTCGCAACGATTTTCATTATTACATTATTTGTTTTAATGAATAATCATACTGCTTTTGCTCAACTGAACACATGGGTAAAAATAACCAATAACCAGATTGGCAACTGGGGATATCCTGCTTTCACCTATTCTTCCGGTACAAAAGAATATGTACTCACATTGGGCACTCAAACTGAATCAGGAGTTAATTCTGTTTATAGTGTACAATCTTTCAAGCCTGGTTTCGGCAGATGGATCAATGCTCTTCCCCATGATTCACTATACGGAGTGTGGGCCGACAGCATTGGCTATACAAAAGGCAATGGTCAAATAGGAAAAAGTGTGTTTGGCACTAACTACTGGGCATTAAAAAATATTGAGGGCTACCTTCGGCCCAATCTTGGCGCATCGCTTACCACACGAAGCTATTCGCAGTTCTGTTATAATACCACTGATGGCAAGATATATTTTTATATTAATAATTCCACCTTCACTTATGACCCTGCTAAACGTATCTGGGATACGATCTCTGTAAATACGCATCCCAATACCGGGAACGCAGCACGCTTTCTAAAAAACGCATCATTATGTTACGACAGGTATAATAAGGAGATCGTTCTCTTTGGAGGAGTAGGACCTGACAAATTAAATGGATCTCCGGGAACCTGGACATTTAATCCAGCAACAAAGTCATGGAAAAAGCTCAATCTTGCAGTTGAACCTCCTCCTCGTATTAATTCCCCTATGGTTTATGATCCCGACAATAAGGTTATTATAATGTTTGGCGGTGATCATTGTGATCAATTAACAAATGAAACCTGGGTTTATAATTGTGTTACACGTACCTGGACAAAAAAGAACCCGCCTATACGTCCGACACCCCGTGCAGGTCATGCTCTCTTATATATGCCTAAAAGTCATAAGGTAGTGATGGTAGGTGGATATAATTTCACAACAGGTACAATACCTGAAATATGGACTTACAATGCAAACACAAATATATGGGCTCTTGTAAAGCGATTGGGTACGACTGAAATTATACCTACCTACCCCCTAGCTAATCCCACTATGAGCGGATTGTGTGCAGTAAATTCGGGAGATACACTTATCGCTCTTGCTGATTCTGTAAAAATAAGTAATAGTATTTACGCATATCATACTTATAGAATGGCGTGTAACCCTACAATCATTGATGCATCGGGTACCACTATATATGGTGTATCCTCAGATCTTGTTCTTACTCGTGGAGGCTCTACTGAACCATCCTGGTATACAAATGGAGTTCCTGCGCCGGATAAAACCGCTAACGAAAATTTTCTTGTCAGTTTGCCTTTGAATACATGGACGAAACTTAGTCCCCCTAAAATTCCTGACGGAGACCGTGCCTGGGGCACAACCATACTGGATACTGATCGGGATATTATAATTAAATTTTCCGGTGGACATTCAGGATATTGCGGAAACGATGTTACCCAGTATTCAATACCAAACAACCGCTATACTATCGGGTATCGGCCTGAATTTTATATAGAATACAATGCATTTGAGAATCCCAGTCCCGGGCCTTTCTCATTTGGAGGGAGGCCTTTTATGCCCACGCATACTGTTAAGGCGTATGCTTATGATGTGAAAATCCGCAAAATAGTTTATGTTCAAGGAACTCATACTTACCTCTATGATCCTGATAGAACGGATTGGATCAAAAACATACACATTCATGGCCCTTCCGGTGGTTATGGAGGCGGATATAATGCAGGGCTTTGTTCAACCCCAAAAGGTGTTTATGGGCAGTTCAACAATAGTAGCTATCTTTTTTCAGGCGATAGTCTGAAATGGAAACAACTGCCACAAACGGGAATACTGCCTCTTTTTTATGCTGATCAAAGCGGCGTTGTTTATGATTCTAAACGTGATCGCATTATAGCTGTAAAGGGAAAAACTTCTGAGATAGCACAAATCTATGAATATGTTTTCTCCAGTGGCAAGGTAACCAGACTTTACCCTTCGGATTCCACACTGGCAACGGGTAGCGACCTCTACCGCGAGTCGGTTTATATACCTGATCTTGATATTATTCTTTATCAAATTCAAAAACCTGGAGGTAACCTGGCATACGATTGCGCAAAAAACAAATGGATCAGCACCGGTCTTATGTATGACCCCAAGCGAAAAATTATCTGGCATTCCGGTGGAAGAAGTGAAATACATGCAACCCGGTTGGGAAATATTATTATAACAACCGAAGAAAATTCAATTGATCTCCGGTCATTAGCCGTTTCACCTAATCCATTTAATTCAGTTACAACTATTCATATGCCATCATCGATCAATTACAAAAACGCAACACTCCAGGTATTTGACATTCAAGGAAAACTCGTTGCGGATTTAACTTCTTCATTGAAGGATGCCCAGGTTCAATTTAAGGCGGAGAACCTGGATGATGGATTATATATTGTTCGGTTAATTACGGAAGAAAAAATTTACACTGCAAAAATTAATTATTTAAACTATTAATCTCCAAACATATGAAAGCGACACTTCTAAAAAACAGCATAGCAATGCTATTTATAGTCACGATAATGACTATAACATTAAAAGTAAGTGGACAACACTATAAAAGCTGGGATGGAGGAAGCGGACCCACAAAAAATTTCTGGAGTGTAAAACTCGAACTCCCCTGGGTTAACCCGGTAACAGGCGATTGGATGGATGCGAAACAAACACCTCAAGGTACAATACCATATACCTCAACAACAGTTTCAGCCACCGGTCGGGTGAATTTTAAAGTTGATACGCTTGTAGCGCGATGGCTCACTAATGGCTTAAACAGGGGATTTTATCTGCAATCTAAAATGATCAATACTACTATTTTTGATGGAAGAACCTGCAGCACTGTTGCAAATCGTCCCAAACTAACAATTAAAACTGAAAAAGGAACTTTTAATCCTCCCTGTTCCGCCAATGCAAATTGGTCAACAGCTTCTGCCGTTTATGATACCAGAGATAAATTTAGTGTATCAAGAGACTCCTGGTTTGCCATTGTTCAATTTGATTTATCAGGTGTTCAGGGGACCAAAGTAACAAGCGCTATATTAACATTAAACTGTACACTTTTAAAAACTGCAGGAGTGATCAATATAATGGAAGCCAATCCTCCCGCTTATAAGGATGGAGGAGATGGAAAAATCCCAATAATGGGAATCGCTCAAAAATATCCTTTGGACAAAAATATTAACCAAGATGCTAATGTTGTATTTGCTGCGGACTTTTCAGATTTAAGTAAAAGCGTTTGGAATTCAGGTGGTCCTAGTGGTAACTATTCACAGGTATATGATCCTGTCACTCAATCAACTTACTATCGTGGTGATTTTCCGGTGGGATCATTATCCAGTTGCTCGTACGAACGCAATGTGATCAGGGGAAAAGCTGATGGAACTCCTGATAAGGTAGAAACAGAACTTTACGCAAGGTATTATGTTTACCTGGAGAAGAACTGGGGATCTACTGTTGATGCTAATAAAATGCCGGGATTTGATCTTCGCATGGGTTGGTGGAACCCTGCACAGGGAGGATATTGGCAAGCCACTACCGGAAATGGAGGAAGTCCGGGTACCGGTTTAAAAAAATGGAAAAATAATCGTTGGGAATATCAGGGATGCTCAGAACGTGGCCATGGAGGAAAAAAATTTGGTGACGGAAATCCATATGATGATTTGTTCTGGGTAGGTGGATACATGTATCACCTGGATCAGGTGGGACCTTTTGGAGAAGGTATAAAATGGAATGGAACTGTTCTGAGTAAAGAGAAATGGTATTGTATTGAGCATTATATAAAAGTAAATTCTATCAGCGGTCCATATGATACCTTAGGAAATGGTACAGCCAACTTCGATGGGGTTTATAAAGTTTGGGTGGATGGAGTTTTAACTTATGAAAGAAATAATTTCCGCTGGAGACGCCATCCTGAAATGGGTATTCAGGGTTTCTGGCTCAATTGGTATCATGGAGGTGTAGATCCTGTTGAGGTAAATATGAATTACAGAATGAACGCTGTAGTTATTGCAAGGAAATATATTGGACCCAGACGGGGTATCAACACACGCATTGATGAGTTAGTGGCAAATGAAAATTCATTTCATATTTATCCTAACCCGGCTCAAAATGAAGTCAATATCAAATTCGAAATGCCGGAAGCCGCAAATCTAACTATTAAACTTTTTAATGTTTTAGGACAGGAAGCTGAATCGATTGCTGAACAAGAAAATTATCCGGCAGGTGAACATATTGTTCATCTTAATACAGGTAATCTTTCTAATGGATTATACTTTATAAAACTTATTGATGATAACAATAAAATACAAAATGGAAAAATAGTAATTGAGAGATAATTGAATACCAACTCTTAATAGTTAAACAAACTATAAACAAAAATCAAAAAATATGAAAGCAAAAAAAATTCTCATCCTTAATTTCTTTCTTATAACGCAAAATCTAATTTATGGACAATGCACGGGGTGTACCAGCACCATAACTTCTAATACATCAACGGGTATAATTGTAAGTTCAGGACAAACTGTTTGCATTGCACCTTCCATTGTTATTAATGGTGGAATAATTATAAATTCCGGTGGTACATTATGCAATGAGGGTATAATTAATAGCGGTATTGAGATACAGGGAGGGGGAGAATTAAATAACTATGGCGAGATTGATGCTTCTGGTATAGAAAACCGGGGAATCTTCAATAATTATAAATCTGTTAATGGTCTAAATGTTTTCAATATGGATACCTTAAATAATTGGGGACAAATAAACATCAAGGGATTTTCTGTAATAACTAATGGATATTTGAACAATACCTCTTCAGGAAAAATACTGGTTCGCGGTGGTTTTAGTCTGGGAGATACATTGTACCCCGGTAAAGTTGATAATTATGGATGCATGGAGGTTGAAGATGGATTTTCCATTTTCCACACGAATTCGGTTTTTTATACTGAAACGATGATAACAGTAGGAGGCGGCTGGTCAAATAGTGGAACTGTAAATGGCTCAACCGTTTCATGCGGAGGATTTAAAGTCGCACAAGGAACATCAAATCTTGGGATTTATGGAGTTACCGGTAAGCTGGATATGTGCGATACAGGTAACCCCACATCCGGATTTGATTCGCAAAGCGGAACCGTAGGAACAAATGTCACTTATTGTTTCTGTCAAAACTATTGTGCCATTTCAGGAATAAATAATTCAGATCAATACCAAAATCAAATTAGTCTTTATCCTAATCCTGCTGGTGAATTCATCTCCATTCAATTTGATAAGGTTATAACAGAAAATGGAAGTATAGAAATAATAAATATTCTGGGACAAAATGTATATACAGAAAAACTGCCAAAAGGGACCAAAACGGAGATTAACATTGAATCAATACCAGCTGGAGTTTATTTTATAAAATTTAATACCAATGATAAAAACCAGGCACAAAAATTTATAAAAGAATAGTAAAAAATGAGTGCTTGTAATTTAATGTTTGTCTAATAAAGAAATGATGATAAATGTCTTATTGAAACATTTGATTGTTTAAACGAGGCATCTATAGTCACTTTTTGAACAGCTTCCAGGTTTTCATCATAGACTATTTGATTTGCTATTCTAAGAAACCCGTAATAATTGGATTGACATCTGTTTCTTTTAAAAAAGACATTTACTACTATACAATTTAACTCAGCTATACCACAGGATGTTATTGACAGGATAATTAAAATTAAAAAAAGATGGCGAAATTATACAATGTAACAAAAAAGATAAATAGCCAGTTCGGTTCGGCTATTTCAGGAATTGAAAAGAAAATTGAATCTTGGCTCCTTCTTTTTTCGCTGCTGTTTTTTTCTTCTTTTAATTGCTTAATGGCACAGTCGGAAGAAGCTTCTTCTGTCAATGCCTATGTTAGCATAAAACAAAACAGAACAACTGATAATGTTAATTTATCAGAACTGGAACAGCAAAATCGCCAGCTCCCGGTTGGTTTTATTGAAAACAAGGGCCAGCTTTTGAATAGTAAAGGAGAAATAGCAAATAATGTTTTATACAGTTTAACCTTTAAAGGGTTAAATATTTTTATAACAAACACAGGACTCAGATATGCATTTACGAAAAGAGAGGAAAAAGAAGAGGAAGATATATGCAACAATGCTATTCAACTCCCGGGTGATAGAAAAAAGCGAAGAATGGAAATTAGTATAATAGATATGGAACTTGAAGGAGCCTCCATTAGTAAGGATAAAATTGTTAAGGGTGCTCTCATTGAAACGGGCAGAATAGATTATTATACCGGTTATTTTCCACAAGGCATTTTCGATGTAAAGACTTATGAAAAAATTACATTCACAAATATATATCCCGGAATAGATTGGGTGTTATATATAAAACAACATTCAAATGAGAGTCCGCCTTTGATTAAACAGGATTTTATTGTCCGGCCTGGAGCAGATCCGAAAATGATAAGACTTCTTTATAAAGGAAATGGGAAATTGAAGTCGGGAAATGGAAGATTTATAAATATAGTTACTCCACTTGGTAATCTGAATGAAGGAGAGCTGATATGTTATGAAGAGGAAAAGAAAACAATAATCTCTTCAAAATATGAAATAAAAACCAGAGAAGGAGATTCACAAGAGAATTTTTCAAAGGAAATTTTATTTGATTTAGGATCGTATGACTTGAAGCAAAATCTTGTTATTGATCCCGCACTGGACTGGTTGACCCTTTATACTGGTAATGATTTAGATGGTTTTAATGGAATATCGACTGATAGCAATGGCAATATTATTGTCTGCGGTTATACAGCATCTCTTGATTACCCTCTTCTTGATATGGGTGGTGGGGCTTATTATAAAAATACATTTGGAGGAAGAGCGCATGATATAACTATTTTAAAATTCAGTAATACCGGGCAAAGATTATGGGCGACTTTTTATGGCGGAATTGATGCGAAAACGGAATGGGCAGAAGATATTGAAATTGACAGCAAGGGAAATATATTTATTATTGGAACCACCGAGTGTAATGACTTTCCTACACAATCAGCGGGTGGGATTTCTTATTTTGAGCCATCTTACACAGGGAGGGGATTTGTATTGAAATTTTCTAGTGCCGGCATCAGACAATGGGGAACCTATCTGAAAGGAACATACTATGCATATTCTGGTCATATCGACAAAATGGATAATTTATATATTGTTGGCTTAACAGTAACAGGGTCTTTATCTTTTTTAAATGGAACATTGCCTCTATTAGGAATAAATGCTGGTTCCTACTTACAGACTGATAAAGGAAATGATGCTTTTATTATGAAATTTGATTCCTCATTGCAACTTAAATGGTCAACTTATTTCGGTGGAACCGAAGTTGAAAGGGCTCAAAGTGTAATTACCAATAGCAATGGATATGTTTTTGTTTCAGGTTTTACCCGGTCATCCGATATGCCAATAAAAAATAAACTTGGAGCTTACAACCAATCTGTAAAAACTTCAAACACATTTTTAGCGGCATGTTATTTAACCGAATTTTCTACAACCGGCCAGTTGCTATGGAGCACTTACCTGGGAGGAACAGGAAATAGCTGGGCAGATGTATTAGCTATGAATAGTTCGGATCATCTTTTTGTTGTTGGAACCACTAGCAATGGTTTTCCATTAGTTAATCCGGGTGGAGGAGCATATTTTGATAACATTATTGGTTCAGCAGGTGGGGATGATATATTTATATCTGAATTTGATCCCACCGGTGCACAAGTATGGGCAACATTTTTTGGGGGGTCTGGAGGCGATGGCAGAGGCACTGGTCTCATGGGAGCAGTCATTGATAACTGTGATAATTTGTATATTACTGGTAGAGGATGTACAACTGGCTTTCCGTATAAAGATGCCGGCTGTGGTTCGTTTTATGCAAACGATAAGAGTGGAAGTAATTGCCAAGTGCCGTTTATAGCTTGGTTTAATGTCAACAGGGTATTTAATTGGTGCGTTTCATTAAAAGGGTATGGATGGGGAGAAGATCTGGCTGTTGACCAGAACAGGAATCTTTTTATTATAGGAGAATATCAGCTACCTGGAGGAGTAGTAAAAGATCCGGGCGGCGGCGCTTATTTTGATGGTGTATATCAAGGAGGAGGTACCGGAGATGACGCTTTTGTTGGTAAATTTTCACCTATTTTTCCTTCCTTCATTCAATCTCAAAACAATCCGTCTTGCTCTTGCAATGGTAGTGCAACAATAAATGTGAGTTGTGGTAATCCCAATTACAGCTATGTATGGAGTAATGGCAGCAGTACGATGAATGTTGCTAGCACCACCAATACAGTTACCGGTTTATGTGCAGGAACTTATACCGTAACCGCTTATATGAATTGTAATGATACTTTACAAGCCACTTATACAATGATAGCTGGTAGCGGAAGCGTAACACCTGGCATCAGTGGTATAACCACCATTTGCAATGGTAGTAATACAATACTTACAGCCAACGGAGGCGGTACGTATGTGTGGAGCACGGGAGCAACAACAACAGCAATAACAGTAAGCCCTACTAGCAACACTACTTACACTCTAACAGCAAACAATGGGGGGTGTACCGGATCAACTACAATAGTGGTTACTGTTAATCCTGCTGTTTCAGTTATAGTGACACCATCAAATATTACCTGCAATGGTGGAACAAACGGTTCAGCTACTGCAACAGGAAACAGCGGTACAGCTCCTTTCACCTATAATTGGAGCAATGTGGTTCCGGGTTCGGGGTTCCAGGTTTCAGGTTTAAGTGCAGGAATCTATTCGGTTACTGTAACAGATAACAAAGGTTGTACAGGAACTTCGTCTGTTACAATAGCTGCTCCACCCTCCTTGTCCGGACAATTTACAAAAGGCACAGCCAATTGCGCAGGCTGTAGCTGTAAAGAATGGTTAATGGTAACCGCCACCGGCGGAACAAACCCCTACTCCTACTCCTGGCCAGCCTCAGGCGGAATTGTTAACAGGTATAGAAACCAGTTATGTCCCGGATCGTATACTATAAATATTACTGACAAAAACGGGTGTAGTGTAAACATTAACCTCACCGCACCCTGATTTAACATGGTACTTTTCTGAGAAACTATTGTAAAAAAAATTGACAGTCAATTATCAGATTCTCCCGATCGTTCCTTCAGAATCCTGACAAACGGTTTGTTCTCCACCTTCGATCGGAGCCAGGAAAGGACATCTATTCCTAATAAATGATCGAAGTCTTCTTCGTCCTCAATTTTTCTGAAATCTTTTATCAAAGCCTTTACATGTTTAATAAATTCAAAATTGTTGCCTACCAATGGGATCACTTCTTCTATAAACCGTGTAATTGCATCTCCAATTTTGGCCATTCGTTTATCCTCCGGCCTTGACAATTTAAACTTCTTCATGAGCCCGGTCAGCAATTCATAATTACCCAATTCATAATGAATAAGAAAAAGTAGCGTATTTCCCCAAAAATCAATTGCCGAAATAGCATCTTTGCTTTGTGTTTGAGTGAAATCATTAACCCATCTCAGAGCCTTCCTGTACTGGCTTGTACAAAAAAATCCATAGGCGATATTGTATTGAATTGTTTTCAAATCATTATCCACAATCTTACCTTTATATTCCTGTTTCATTTGCACTATTTCAGGTACCAATCCTATAATTTTATTGAATTCAAAAGTTGCAGCATATATATTCATTTCCCGTATGTAAATGCGCGAATAAAACTCAACTTTTGTGGTAACTGATAATGTTTTACTAAGCCGTTCTATTTCAGACTTCATTTTACGAATGACCGATAATGCTTCATTATATTTTTTCATCATTCGCAAGGCATTATTATATACACTCAAATAAGTTAGGTAACGCCATGGATAAGCCTGGATCAAGCGGGATCGACCTTCCATAAACTCAATTTCCCTTTTTGAATAGAGAAACACAGCTTCCGAGTTTTTCGTTAGCACGGCATATTGCATGTGAATACCGCTCCAATAGAATCGGGCGAGTGAAGATGATGTGCGGTGTATCTCGTTTGAAACGGAACCGACTATTTTCTCAATTCGTTTTAACAAATCGGGTCTGTTGGCAATATCCACGTTTAACTTGGTAATATTATTCATTTGTTCAACCTTTATCCAGAGATTGTCAATCTCAGCGATTTGATCAAACACTGCTTTTTGTTCATCTATTGCCTTGGTAATTCTTGGCATGACTTGTTCCCGGTTCGGAAAATTTCCGATCAATCTTTTTTCCCAATATAACAATTCTGGTAATCCATAATAATTTTCCTGGTCATAGGCATTCCTTTTTGCTTTTTGTATTGTACTATCTGCCTCTTTGAATAATTTTTTAGTGTATAGTATCTTGATATGATTTATTTCTTCCTGAAGTTGATTGTCTTTGCGATCTGAAAAGTGAAAAGTCACCAGGCTTTTGATCATGAGTCGATACAGGTGGTACCTTGCAACGGAAATATTATTGCTTCCGCACCGCTCCATGAATAGTTTCTTCACCTGTTTGCGGCTGTATTCTTTTTGCTTGTCAAGAATATTAAAAAGAAGAACCGAATTGCTCTTTTTCCCATGATTTTGATTTATGAAAGCCGATTTCAGGAATCGCTTTTCGGCAAGATCGAGCGATTTGACAAGGCTAAAAATTGTATCATTAAATTTAATATATCTTCTCATAATAAATAAATATAATTTATTGTATATCAATTATATAATATATTAATATACAATAATTAGTTCTTATAAAAATAATATTATTAATTGAATGTCAATCAAGAATAGCATAAATTTATGTTCAGCAATAATTGCTTCTCATTATATTAACATAGCTCGCCTTTAATTTTGCAAAGAAATAACACGAATTTAATACTACAATGAAGAAGATAATTTTATTTTTCGCATCCCTGCTCACAGCTGATAGTACCTTTGCAGGCAGCTATGACAAATTGCCTTTACCCGAAAAAGAAACCAATAAAGAAATCACCAAAGAGCAAGCTCGCTCCTGGATGCTTCGACAGCCCGTAAAATTTTTGGAGAACAAAGGGCAGATGGTGAATAGCGATTACAAACCCGTGTCTTTTGTATTGTTCAGAGCATCATCGCCGGGGATGGATGCTTACATTACCGAAAACGGCTTGACATATGTGTTTGTGAAAGGAGAAGAAAAAAACAAAGAAATAGACACTAGGCAGTTAATAGACAAGGAAGAAGAAAACAAAGAAAAAGTTAGAGCAGAGTACTCGAGAGCAATAGGCAAACAAGAAAAGGGGGGAGAAGAAAATGTAAAAACCGAAATGGCATGGGTAAATATGCATTTAAAAGGTGCAAGTATTAAAAAAGAAAACATTATTAAAGAAGGAGAAAGTGCAGAACACTTCAATTATTTTTACGGACACTGCCCCGAGGGTATTTACGACGTTCGTCAGTATGAAAAAATTACTATCAAGGAAGTTTATCCTGGTATTGACTGGGTATTTTACAGTAGTAGCAAAACAGGGATGAAATATGATTTTGTGGTGCATCCAGGTGCAGACTACAACCAAATAAAACTTATTTATGAAAGCGAAAATCCATTAACAATTGACCCTGACGGTAACATAAATATCAAAACCCCTCTGGGTACTCTTACCGAAAACGCGCCGTATTCCTATTTGCACGAGACATATGTTGAAGTGGAGTGCAGTTTCACAAAAACCATAATTGACCAACACAATGTTGGGATTAGTTTCAATTTCGCATCTCACTCCGAGTACTCGGGGTCAAATCTCAAAGCTTCATTGGTAATTGACCCACAATTAGTATGGGCTACTATTTATGGCGGAAATGGGCTCGATGGCCTTAGGAGTATCGTAGTTGATAATGGGAGTGTGTATGTAGTGGGTTATTCAAGTTCCTCTAATTATCCTATTCAAACCAGGGCTGGAGCATATAATGATGCGGTTTGGGGGGGGGCTGGCGATGTCATTATTTTGCAATTTACAAACATCGGAATTCTTTCTTGGGCGACCTATTATGGGGGGAGCAATGTCGATGATGGATATTCCATTGCTGTAGATGGGAGCAATAATGTGTATGTTACGGGAAATACACGTTCCACTGATTTTCCGCTTCAAGCTTGGGCGGGAGCGTATAATGATCCAACTTATGGAGGAGGAGTTTTGGGAGATGCCTTCATCTTGCGATTCACAAACACAGGAGTTCGCATCTGGGCTACCTATTATGGAGGAAATAATGAAGATCGGTCATATTCCATTGCTATAGATGGGGGTGATAATGTGTACATAACAGGATTGACATCTTCAACTAATTTCCCAATTCAAAACTGGGTGGGAGCATATAATGATGCAACTTATGGAGGGGGGTTCTTGGACGCCTTTATCTTACGATTTACGAACACAGGAGCACTCACCTGGGCTACCTATTATGGAGGGAGTGGCTTTGAAGAAGGGTGCGCAATTGCTATAGACGGAGGCAATAATGTGTATGTAACCGGGAGGACTACATCCCCAAATTTTCCACTTCAACCTTGGACGGGAGCTTATAATGATCCAACTTATGGAGGGGGATGGGATGCCTTCGTCTTGCGATTTACAAACACTGGAGCACGCACTTGGGCTACCTTTTATGGAGGAAATAGTGATGACGAAGGGTGGTCTGTTGCAATAGACGGGAACAATAATGTATATGTAACAGGGTGGGAAGCATCCCCCAATTTTCCACTTACTATCTGGGCAGGAGCGTATAATCAAACTTTGGCAGGAAGCGGGGATGCCTTTATCTTGAGATTTACAAGCGTAGGATTTCTTATATGGGCTACCTGTTATGGAGGGAGTAAGCTGGAAATTATGTCGACATACGACAACATTGCTATTGATTTTTGTGGGAATGTATTTGTGAGTTTTAGAACTTTTTCAACCGATATACTCACTTTTGGAAATGCTTCGTGCGAATATTATGATGCAAGTTACAATGGAGGTATTTCTACTGGTGATATTTTTCTTATCAAATTTAGCAATACCGGCGCCTTATTGTGGGCTACTTACTTTGGAGGAGATGGAGAAGAATATCGAGAAGCAATCGCGCTTGACAATTTTGGGAATTTATTTGTCACTGGAGAATGGATTAATATTGGCTCCATAAATCCGGCAACTTATCCCTTAACCGATCCCGGGGGAGGCACTTATTTTGATGCAACTTTCAATGGTTTAGATGATGGCTATATTGTGAAGTTTATTCCTTCTATTCCTTCCTATAATCAAAGCCAGTTAAACTCTACAACATGTGCTCCCTGTAATGGTAGTGCAACTATTAACATAAGTTGTGGCGAACCAAACTATAATTACACCTGGAGCAATGGTAACTCAACATTAAATAGCTCGATAACCTCTAATACTATTACGGGTCTTTGCCCAGGTTCCTACACCGTAACAGCAGCAAGCAATTGCAATCAAACGCAAACCACCTCATTTATTATCACAGGCACGTCTTGTTCTTCAGTTACCGCGCAGTTAATAGGACCTTGTACAAAAATGTGTTCGGGTAATTGTCAAACGGTCTTGGTTAATGTTAATGGTGGCACTCCACCTTATACATATAATTGGACACCAAATATTGGAAACGGATCGGGTCCATATTCTGTCTGTCCTTTAATATCAACACAGTATAGTTGTATAGTTACTGATGTCACCGGCGTAACGGCAAATGCCGGCAGTTGCCCTATTACCATATTTCCCGATTTTAATTCACTCTCGACAAATTCAAGTCCCGCAACATGCGGAAGTAACAACGGTACAGGTACCGCAAGCACTTCTGGTGGAACGCCTGCCTATAATTATACCTGGAGTAATGGAGCAACGGGAGCAACTATTATTGGACTAAGTCCTGGAACTTATGTAGTCACGGTTATAGATGCAAACGGATGTACTAAAACCGATTCATCTGTAATATCTTCACCGCCACCTTTAATTGGTCAATTTACAAAGGGCACAGCCAACTGTTCTGGTTGTGGCTGCAAGGAATGGATAATGATAAATGCAACAGGCGGCACAAGCCCTTATACTTATTTGTGGCCCGATGGATATGTGAACAGGTATAAAAATCAACTTTGTCCCGGTACATATAACATAAACATTAAAGACAAAAACGGATGTAGTGTGAATGTGAATCTTACTGCGCCATGAATTTGTTATTAGTAGTTGGTTGTCAGTTGTTAGAGTTAACCGATTACTAATTATACTGATTACCGATCACCGATCACTGATTACTGATTACCGATCACTGATTACTGATTACCCATCACCAACTATCTTCGCCTTTTCAATAACAACCTCAATAAGCGGACGATTCTCAATTTTACTTTCCAGCCACGAGATAAAATCAAAATAGTCCAGTACAAGTTTCTCTTTTGCCTTTTTCAGTATCCTGGTCAGGTCTTTCTTCAGATCAATGAATACCCTGATCTGTTCATCTTCATCCTTTATTTCATACATTCTATTCTTGAAAAATTCAAGCACACGATCCTCAAAAAGAGAATGGTGCCGAACCCTTATAAAATACCTCCGCGTCGACTGGGTAAGATTTTCGATCAAATCATAATTACCTTTTTCGTAATGTGTAATGATATTTAATATACGGGCAAGACATAACACATCTTTTCTGTGATCTGAATGAGGATAATTAATGATCTTATTCAACCAGAACAAAGCCTTTGAATAATTACTTACTGTAAAGTAACACGTAAAAAAAAGTCCGTAAAATTGTATCAGCTCGTTGTCCGCCTTTATCAAAGGCCTCAGTCCATCAAAATCATTCTCAATCAAATGGATCGCATCCCTGAATTTACCTACACCAATATATTTTGCCGTTTGAAATGCAAAAACCGCAACAGGGATCTCCTTTTTCACCACATCAGACAGGCCATTATTCTTTGACAGTGCTTTTAGCTGATCGAGTAGATTATTATAAACACTATCGTACCTAGACAAATAAGAAGAAATAACAAGAAAATTATGCAAAGCCATTTTATACCTGAGCACGTATTCCGGTATTTTTAAAAGATCTTCGGTGAAATATCCGATCAGCTTTTTTCTGTAATTATATGCCTGGGGAAAATTACCGGCATATTGCCGGTAAAAAGCCTGTATTTCGAAATACATTATTCGCGTCGAAACATCAACTATATTTTTTGTATCAGTCAGGAAAGGATGTTTTATTATTTTTTCCATTTCACCCGATCCGTTATGACCTCTTGCCACTCCCTCCTTCAACATTAGCCAATAGGCCTTGAAATACAGATTTCTATATTGATTTTTACGGGAGATCTTCTTCAATACATTTTCTTCCTGTATAATGTGAGTATCAAGATCGGTCATTCTTTTTTTTATATTTACTCTGACGTCCATCAGTGATCTCTCCCAGTTCAGAATTTCCAGCAGAGCCGTATATTCATTATATCGTAAAGCGAGTTTCTTCGCCTTTTGCAGGTATTTTTTACATTGGACAAATAATTTTTTTCTGAATAGTATCTCAACCGTGGTCAGGTATCTTTTCAGTACTAGTCCTGGACTAAAAGAGGCATGGTATGTATTAAGTCCCGCGACAATGAATTCATACAGATAGTTTTTTATCCTTGCCAGCTGCCTGATATATGTTTCGTTTCTAAGCTTTCTTTTTGTTTCCCATTCATTATAAATCTTTTGTTTGTTGATCACGTCAAACAATTTTTCATAACTCCTGCCTGAATTTTTCGACATTAGCACCTTGATATATCTTTTCTCCGTCGGATTTAATGACCTGATCAGTTCGAATAAGCTATCTGAAGTGCTATTTTTATTAATTGTTCTTGTCATTTAAATATTTGATTAACAATATTGTATAAACTAATATATATCTTTGAATTGTAAATTTACAGTAAATTTTAATTGCTAAAAGAGAACTATTTATTTAATTTAAAACAAGTGAAAGAATGAAATGTTCACATTTCATTCTTTACGAGAAAAAAACGATATAACATCTTTCAGGTAAGGGTTGAATTAACACAATTAAATCTTCGGAAATGAAAGAATTAAGAACGACTACCTCAATTTTAATTCTGATCCTGTTGAAGTCGGCACTGGCTATGGCTCAATTCGGGGTTTCTGTTTCAAACGGTACATCAAAGGATTGGATAAGAAATGATATTTTTCAGGATAAAGTATTTATTGAGAACAAGGGACAATTTAACAATAAAAACAATCTTACTTCTACAAGTATAAAATATGGTATCAACTCCAATGGCCTTCAGGTTTATTTTACAAATGATGGCCTTACCTATCGCTATGACAGAACCGATCAACCAGATAAAACCGGCAGAGATAATATAAAATTCACTTCCCATGCTGAAGAAGAGAATTATGAAAAGGAAATGGTGAGAAAAACGGTGAGTCATTCCCATTTTGTCCATTTACAATGGTTGAATGCCAACCCTCATGCTCAAATTACTGCTCAGGATATTGTTCCGGAGTACTATACATATGGAGATGAGAAAAAATCATACAAAGCATCCGCATTTAAAAAAATAATTTATAAAAATCTTTACCCTGGTATTGATCTGGAATATATTTTCCACAAAAAGGAAGGCTTGAAATATTCATTGACTCTTCATCCCGGAGCTGATGCCTCAAAAATCCAAATGAAATACACAGGTGCTGAAAAAATTTATAAAGATAAAAGCGGAAATATCCACCTGAGTACTTCAATTGGTGACATCATTGATCATGCGCCGTTTACCTTTTACCATTCGGATATGTCCGTTATTGGCTCTGACTTTGAAACAGAAAACAATATTGTCACTTTTAAACTTAATAATTATAATAAAAAAAACACCGTTATCATTGATCCATGGACAACCGGAGTTGCTTTACCCGGACCAAATAAAGCGTTGGAAGTAGAAAAGGATAAGGCCGGTAATGTATATATTTTAGGCGGTACCGGAGGTGGCCTTGGTAATTTCTTCAGAGTGAAAAAATTCTCTTCCGCAGGAGCTTTGATCTGGACATATGTACCTACTCCAACATGTGGTTATGATTGGAGAGGCTGCTACGGTGATGATCTGAAAATTGATCAGAAAGGTGATGTATATATTTCGGGCGGTGGCTTATGCGGAAGCCCGTTCTTTAAAGTGAGTTCGGCAGGTGCTCTAATATGGTCAAGCTCGGGCATACGAAATGATGAGCCTTACCGCATATTGTTTGATTGTGATAATACCATTTTGTATGCAACAGGATACAATGGTGCTCCGGAACAAATTTTTAATCCATTAACCGGTGTTTATCAATATTCGGTTGGTGGTTATCCAATAATCGGTCAAACAAGTGAGGATATGAGAGATTGTATCAGAGCTCCAAATGGAAATTATTATGGTGTTACTGCCGAGCAAGGAAATACAGCAAGAATAAGAGCGTTCGGGCCCGGCTGGGGTAATTTATGGAACACTTCCGGTGGTTTTAATATTACTTATTGGTCAGGATCATATACAAATGTGGCATATCCTGTTTCCCTTCATTTAATTGCTGCCAGCAAGCAATTTCTCTTTGTCAGCAATGGTGCAATTCTGCAAAAAAGAAATATTACCAATGGTGCATTAATAAATACAGTTACAATTCCGGGGGGAACTGCAATTACAAGCGCAAGCGGTAATTCAGGGATCGTAACTGATACATGCGGAAATGTATACGTATCATCTCAAAATGCAGTCTACAAATACGATCCCAACCTTACTTTCCTGGCATCCGCGGCAACTTCGGCTGCCATTTATGATATATGCCTTGGAAATTTCGGAGAAATACTTGCATGCGGAAATGGGTTCCTTGCATCGGTTAATTTATCTGCATGCACACTTGACCCATTAGATGTAACGGCAACTGCAACCCCAACAGGTAATTGTACCAATGGTAATATTGGCACTGCCACAGCCAGTATTTCCGGTGGAATGTCTTCCTACAGCTATTATTGGATACCCGGAGGTCAAACCACCCCTTCTATCTCGGGTCTTGCAGCCGGAACCTATAGTGTAATTGTTACAGATGTAAATTGCAATAAGGATACCGCTGTTGTTACGGTTACCTCAACCGGAGCATTAACAACATCCGTAACAAAAACAAATCTGCTTTGTTATGGCGCAAACAATGGATCTGCAACAATTTCAGTTTTGAGCGGAACCTCACCATATACCTATTCATGGTCAAACGGAAGCACGACCTCAACTGCTACTGGACTCGGTGCGGGTACATACACGGCCACAATAACAGATGCCGGTAGTTGTACGTCAATAGTAGCTGTAAACATATCTCAACCACCCCAAATTCCCGTCAGCGTAAGCTCAACAGGCACAAGCTGTAATAATGCAAATGGCAGTGCAACAGCAAGTGCAAATGGTTCCACAGGCCCATATACCTATTCCTGGTCTAATGGAACCAAAAGCACTTACAGCTGTTGTTTGAGTGCAGATACATATACAGTAACAGTAACGGGAGCCAATGGATGTACCCAAACATCAACAGCTACCATCGCTCCCTCAACAAGCCCTGTAGATCCATCATTTACACAATCCCCTAACGGAACCGTTTGTATCGGAAGTAATGTAAACTTTACCAATACAGGTACACCACCGGGCACCGGAATAACCTACAATTGGCTCATTTCCAATATAACACCGGCCAATGTAAGCGGTACGACAACAAATTTTTCGTATGCCTTTCTAACCGTTGGAACCTATACTGTAACTCATAGTGTAAATGACGGCACCTGTAACACCTCAATAAAAAGTACAATAACTGTCATAAATTGCACAGGCCCTTCAGTAACTGCCACGGGCAACTCAGTTTGCCCCGGATCATGCGGCACAGTTACATCAAGCACTGTGGGTGGCACCGGACCATATACCTATTTATGGAGCACAGGCGGCACAACCCAAAATATTAATCCTTGTCCTGCAGCTACAACAACATATACTGTTACTATAACTGATAATACAGGAGCTACAGCCACTTCAACTGCAATTGTGACAATTAATCCTGTGGTTACTGTAACAGTCAATGCAACAAATTTAACCTGTAACGGAAGCAATGACGGATCGGCGCAGGCAAGCGGAAGCAGCGGTACTTCGCCTTTCACCTATAACTGGAGTAATGTAGCTCCGGGTTCCGGGTTCCAGGTTTCCGGCTTAAGCGCTGGAACCTATTCGGTTACTGTAACAGATAACAAAGGTTGTACAGGAACTTCATCTGTTACAATAGCTGCTCCACCCGCCTTGTCCGGACAATTTGCAAAAGGCACGGCCAATTGCGCAGGCTGCGGCTGCAAGGAATGGTTGATGATAAACGGCTCTGGCGGTACACGCCCTTACTCCTACTCCTGGCCCGATGGTTATGTAAACGGGTACAAAAATCAGCTCTGCCCGGGCTTCGAAGCGATGTCATCCCTTAATAAAAAATGGGTGTAGTGTGAATGTGAATTTGAGCACGCCGTGATTTAGTTGTTGGTTGTCAGTTGTGGTAAACCAAAAAGCTATTTCAGGCAACCACATATTGATTACTGACAACCAACAACCCTCAACTATTAACCATTTGCCTTACTGCGCCCTGACGTGACCCGCTTTCTTTCGGATTATTTCAGCAACAGGACGATCCTCTGTTTTGCTTTCTATCCATGAAATAACATCAACAAAATCAAATATAATTTCATCCGTTGAGTTATCAAAGTGTTCGAGTTTATCTTTGAGAACAGATAACTCACGATTGTATCTTTCTCTAGTTTGATCTTTATTCAGCTTTTCAAAAGAGGAAATAATTAACAATAAATATTTTTTATTCTCTCTCTGGGTTAAATATTTTTTTCGGCGGGACAATGAACGGATAATACTTTCAACAATGGCATGATCTCCCGTATCAAAGCCAATCAGGCACTGCATTATGTTTACCATTACAGTAAGTTCACCAAACACTTCATAGTTGTCGAATTCAGCAATGATCCTGTTGCACCAGCTTGTAGCCGGCCTGTACTTTCGGAAAACAAATAACAGGTATGCAATACGAAACATAATTACTATCCTCAGCAAAGGAGAACGGATGCCTGATAATTTTTTACGGATATCATTACGCAAAACAATATCATCAATAAACGTCTCTGATCTTTCAGGCAATACTTTTGCATACAACTTTAAGGTGCATGCGAGAGATAAAGACTCTCTGTACAGCCCCGATTCATCTTCATACGTCGGCACTTTGTTGATATCATTTATTATAAGCCGCGATTCTTTATATCGCTTAAGCGTGATGGCCTTTTCGAATAAATTATACAATACGGTCATGTATTCATTTGGGTTGTCATCCATGATCGCGGGATGCTTTTCAAATAATGCTTTCAGTTTAATGATCTCTTTATACGAATTTGTCGTATCTCCAAGGTGATCGTAATAAACAGACCAGGTGTTGTGAAAAAAGATCTTCATCCTGAAGGTCGTAGCTTTTGATTCATCCTGCAGGTATTCAGAAGTAATGATGTTATCAAAAACTTTTTTTGTTTTTATTTTGTCATTGGTATTATTCGCAATCGAAACCCTCCAATACAACTCATGATATTTATTCAACTCTTTGCTTCTGTCAATGACGGTATAAAGGTTTCCGAAAAAATCCGTTACCCCCTTAAATGATTCCTTATAAATTACTTTACCAAGTGCTATGTTTTTTTCAATTGATATAATATATGCAGCAGCTTCATATTTATCCAAACTCAAAGCCCGTTCTTTTAAAACAGTCATTCTCTTAAAAAACTCATTATCCAATCGCTTTTTTTTCAGAATACCGGCTTTATATAATTCCAGATTCAGGTCATTGTTATCATCCGTATCATTATATGCAACCAGGCTTTTTAATATTATCTTATACAAGCGGTGCTTGGCCAGGGCAAATTCTCCGGATTGAAATTGCTTCTTCAATGAACCTTCATCGTATTCATCCATCGCGCTGATCTTATCAAACAGCTTCAGGTATTGTTTATCCTTTTCATAAAATGAGGCGAATAGTTTAAAATACCGCTTCTCGTTCTTATGAAGGGATTTTATAAGCAGGAACAGGTCGTTTGTCGGTTTCAATTGAATAGGAGCTATTAAAAATCAGTTGATGTAAAACAATGTGAAATAAAATCCGGATCTGGATAACCCAAAAACATATCTGTCCGTTCTAAATTAGCATAAATTTTTATAAGTGCATAAACATACTGAACAGGAAATAATCGCTCCTCAATTGGTTTGGAAGCTGTTTGGTTTTATACGTAACTTGCTATAAATAAACACAAGCATGTTCTTGAACCGTATTTTAGCCATTGCATTAGTTGTGCCTGTCATTGGAAATGTGGTTGCCAATGGAGATCATAAAACTGTCGGTTCTGTAATTTCTAATGATACCCGTCAATACATAACCGATAAACCGGTCCGGTTCACTGAAAACAAAGGGCAATTGACTGATATGGAGGGAAAAACTGTACCATTTGTATTGTTCAAAGTAGATGCTCCTTCTTTGGAAATATATATAACCGAAAAAGGAATTACGTATATGTTTCTGAAAATGGAAGAAGGAGAAGATGAAGCTGACGAAGAAAACAGGAAGATGAAATGGGATCGGATCGACATGACCTTAAATGGCGCTTCCATTAAGAGGGAAAATATTATAAAAGAAGGGCGGAGTACAGATTTCGTACAATATTTTTCAGGTCACTGCCCTGATGGAATTACCGATATACACAGCTTTGAAAAAATAATCATTAAGGAGATTTACCCGGACATTGATTGGGTACTTTATAATTCAGACCCTAAAGGCTTAAAATATGATTTTATAGTTCATCCCGGAGCGGATATAAAAAAAATAGAATTGATCTATTCTTCTCCCGAGCCTTTACGATTAAACAGAAACGGAGAAGTAGAAATTAAGACTAACACAGGCACATTAACCGAAAGATCACCTGTAAGCTATCAGCAGGACAAAGAAATAGCGACGCATTTTGTAAAAAGTCCTGATAGAAGAAATAATCTAGACGGTTATGAAACGCGTATTCATTTCGCTATTGACAATTATAATATAGGAGAGTCATTGATAATCGACCCGCAGCTGGTATGGGGAACATACTACGGCGGGAATAGTTATGACGGCTTTTTAAGCGTGAAAACCGATAACGCCGGAAATGTTTTTGCCTGTGGATATTCCAAATCAACCAATTTTCCTGTTTATAACCCGTCCACTGGAAATTATTACTCCGGCGCTAACAACGGTGATCATGATATTCAGATTGTAAAATTTGATAACAACGGCGTTCGCTTATGGGCTACCTATTACGGAGGCAGTTCCTATGAAGAAGCAAATTCAATTGCCGTTGACGTAACAGGGAACATTTTTGTAACCGGGTATTCTCAATCGACCAATTTCCCGGTCTTAAACAAAGCCGGAGCATACAATCAGGCCGCGACAGGCGGAGCAGCCGATGCCTATATCCTTAAGTTTTCTAATGGCGGAACACGTTTATGGGCAACATACTATGGAGGAAGCGCTTTGGACGATGGTACCGGTATAGTATTTGATACCGCCGGAAATCTTTTCATTGCCGGAAGAACATACTCAGCCAATTTCCCGACCCTTAACTTTGCGGGAGCATACAACCAGTCAGCATTAAACGGCACTATTGATGCATTTATACTCAAATTTGATATTAACGGTGCACGCGTATGGGCAACTTACTACGGAGGCAGCGGTTTTGACCAGGCGCATTCAATTGCCTGCGATGCTTTTGGAAATGTTTTTGTAGGAGGATCAGGCGGCAATCCAACCTTTCCTACTCTTAACCCCGGAGGTGGAGCGTATTTTCAAACAATATCAAATTCATTCATTCTAAAATTCAATAGTACGACCTGTGCATCTACCTGGGCCACAAATTTCGGAGGGCCTGGCTTTAGCGTACTGCATCATCTCGCTGTAGATGCCGGTGGAAATATTTTTGTCACCGGTAAAACAACTGATACCTCCTTCCCTACTTTAGATCCGGGTGGAGGCGCGTATTACGATAATACATATAATGGCGGTACCGGATTTATTGGTGATGCCTACATAGCCAAATTCAGCGGAACGAACAACGCTCTTTTATGGAGCAGTTATTACGGAGGAAGTAGTGATGACCAACCATTCGCAACATACAACGGACCCGCAATATGTGTAGATAATTGCGGAAATGTTTATGTAACAGGTCGCACTAAATCTACGGATTTCCCAACGCTGAATCCGGGCTGCGGTGGGTATTTGGCCGGTTACGGAGGGGGCGGGCAGGATGATGTATTTATTTTGAAATTCAATAATAATGGCGTCCGACTATGGGCAACCTACAACGGAACTTCCGGAACTTTTGGAATTGATTTTGGATCATCGGTTACAACAGATGCGAATAATAATTTATTTGCTGTTGGCGAATGGCAGACAATGACATCGAATGGATTATTGAATTCAGCCGGAGCATACTACCAAAGCGGTTTCGCAGGTATACACGATGCTTTCATAATGAAGTTTATTCCTATCACACCTGCTTATACTCAATCTCAGGTTAATGCAACCTCCTGCAGTCCGTGTAATGGCACCGCAACAATTAGTTTAACCTGCGGCGAGCCCGACTACAGTTATGCATGGAGCAATGGCAGTTCAACATTAAGTACAATAGCTTCTAATACGATTACCGGCCTTTGTCCCGGGACCTACACGGTAACAACAACAAGTAATTGCAATCAGGTAAGAACTGCAACATTTGTGATCACGGGCACACCTTGCGGAGGAATTACAGTTACAGCGACAGGGGCGGATATTTGCCCGAATACCTGCGCTACCATAACAGCTGCTGCAAGCAATGGCACCGGCCCATACACATATACATGGAGCAATAACGAAACAACACAAACTATAAGTCCATGTCCTGTTTCATCAACAACCTATACAGTTACAATAACAGATAACACCGGGGCGACAGCTTCTTCAACCACCGCGATTACAATTAACCCTGCGGTTACAGTAACAATAAGCGCAACAAATTTATCCTGTAACGGAAGTAATGACGGAACAGCAACAGCAATAGCCGGGGGAGGCAGTCCCGCTTTTATGTATAACTGGAGTGGTGTGATTCAGGGTTCAGGGTTCCAGGTTTCAGGTTTATCGGCAGGAACTTATACTGTTACTGTAACAGATAACAAGGGTTGTACAGCGACATCAACAGCGACATTTACTTCACCACCTCCACTATCAGGGCAATTTGCAAAAGGTACTGCTAACTGTGTAGCGTGCGGTTGCAAAGAATGGCTGATGGTAACGGCTTCGGGAGGAACAAGTCCTTACTCCTACTCCTGGCCGGATGGATATGTGACCAGGTATAAAAATCAACTTTGTCCTGGTAACTATATAGTAAAGGTTACAGATAAAAACGGATGCAGTATGAATATTAACCTTACCGCTCCATGATTTTGCCGGTTTATTAAGGGATGACATCGCTTCGAAGCGATGTCATCCCTTAATAAAAAATGGGTGTAGTGTGAATGTGAATTTGAGCACGCCGTGATTTAGTTGTTGGTTGTCAGTTGTGGTAAACCAAAAAGCTATTTCAGGCAACCACATATTGATTACTGACAACC
>JACPDY010000018.1 GCA_016183775.1 Bacteroidota bacterium | reverse complement strand
ACTACAACAACAATATTATGAGCCCATAAGAATAGGAAGATCCTTTAAAAGAAGAAAAATGCGTAGCAAGCCTTTGGGGAAACATCAAACATTAACTAACTATAAAAGAGCAATATAATATAGAACTTAATGACATTGCCCATCGGGGCGACCTGTGATTTATCGGAATGAATTTAAAGCAAACACCCATTTCAATTTTAGAACATGGTATTGTTGCTTGGCAATGCAGAGGAGTTTTATTTTTTTTTAACCATAACCTAATTTACAGAGGAGGCTCTTAACTAATCTGTTTTACTATAATTATTTTCCTACTTTTGAAAAAACAAAAAACACTTCATATGCTAAAAGCTGAAATACACACCGACAAAGGAATTATGAAAGTTGAATTCTTTGAAAAAGATGCTCCGGGCACCGTTAAAAATTTTACCGACCTCGCCAAAAAAGGGTTTTATGACGGGTTGAATTTTCACAGGGTACTTCCAAATTTTGTGATTCAGGGAGGCTGTCCTACAGGTACCGGCAGCGGCGGGCCTGGTTATAAAATAAAATGTGAACTCACCGGAGATAACCAATACCATGACCGCGGCGTTCTTTCAATGGCACATGCCGGAAGAGATACAGGCGGATCGCAGTTTTTTATATGTCATAGCAGGGATAACACATCACATCTCGACAGGAATCACACTGTATTCGGGAAAGTTGTGGAAGGACTTGATGTGATCGATCAGATCCGCCAGGGCGATAAAATTCAAAAGATCGTTGTGATCGATAAGTAGATTTATTTCTTTTTATATTAGAGTTTATATCGAATAAATTTTTTTGTGGGTTTTAGTGTTTTTGTGCTTTAGTGGCAATTGGATTTTGGCACCAAAGCACGAAAGCTCTAAATTTTTCCCCATATATATTTTTGAAATTGTATATAATAATCTAATTCGGTATAATCTCTATTATGGTGCGGGCAAAAGAAATTCTTCAGAACCAATTCGGGTACAGCTCATTTCGCCTTAACCAGGAAATGATCATACAAAATGTACTGAATGGCAAGGACACATTTGTGTTAATGCCGACTGGCGGTGGAAAATCGCTTTGTTATCAGGTTCCCGCTCTAGTTTTTGAAGGATTGACCGTTGTGGTCTCTCCTCTTATTGCATTAATGAAGGACCAGGTGGATGCTCTTCGTGTAAATGGTATCAATGCAGCTTTTCTGAACTCAACACTTAGCTATTCACAGCAGGAAGATATTATTTCGCAGCTGCAGAATAATGAAATAAAACTCCTGTATGTTGCACCTGAGCGGCTTGTTGGTACGGAGGTTAATTTCATACAATTTCTCAAAAAGCTGAATGTATCACTGTTTGCAATCGATGAAGCTCATTGTATCTCACAGTGGGGACATGATTTCAGGCCCGAATACAGGTCGCTTTCCCAACTCAAAAAACAGTTTCCTTCAACTCCGGTTATTGCGCTTACGGCCACAGCTGATGAATTGACAAAAAACGACATTCTTGAGCGGCTTGACTTGAACCATCCACAAGTGTTTGTTTCCAGTTTTAACCGCGAAAACATCCATTATTTTGTTGAGCCCAAACGAAATTATTTTGACCGGCTTGTTGATTATTTGAACAGGCATGAAAGTTACGCGGGAATTATTTATACACTTTCACGCGATGGTGCTGAATCGCTGGCCTTAAAGCTGCAGCGCGAAGGCTTTTCGGCAAAGCCCTACCACGCCGGATTAGATAAGGAGGTGAGGGAGAAGCACCAGGAGGAATTTTTGCGCGATGATATAAGGATCATTGTCGCTACTATCGCTTTTGGTATGGGTATTAATAAATCGAATGTACGTTTTGTTATTCATGCCGACCTGCCAAAGAATATTGAAAGTTATTATCAGGAAACAGGCAGGGCAGGTCGTGATGGGTTGAAGAGTGAAGCGATCCTGTATTATGGAGCAGGTGATGTGATCAAACTCCGTCATTTTGCCACTATTGAAAATAATCCTGATCAAACGCGTATACTATTGGATAAACTCGGCCAGATGGCACGTTTGTGTGAGATACGTTCATGCAGGAGGAAATATCTGTTGAACTATTTCGGTGAGGAAGCACCTGCGACATGCGGCAGTTGTGACGTGTGCCTGAGTAATTATGAGAAGGAAGATGCCACAATTATAGCACAAAAGGCTCTGTCAGCCATATCGCGGTTGAACCAGGGTTTCGGGATGAATTATGTTGTTGATTTTTTGCGGGGGTCGAAGTCAGAGAAAATGCGTGAGCACCACAAACAGCTTAAAACGTATGGCGCGGGTGCCGACATAAGTAAACAGCAATGGTTAACATACCTGCGCGACATGATGGCCCTGGGTTTGATCGAACAAAGTGAAGGTGAATACCCGGTATTAAAGTTGACAGCCCAAAGTGCCGCGGTATTGAAAGGGGAGGAGCGGGTGTTACTTACCAAATCGGTTTCACGAAGTGATGAAGATGTTAAACAGGATAAACAACAACAGGCACCTTGCGAGACAGTATTGTTAAATCATTTGAAGGAGACCCGCAGATCAATAGCGAAGAAAGAAAATGTTCCGGCGTACATTATTTTATCTGATGCCACTTTGGTGGAATTGGCCACATTCCTGCCCGGCAGCCTTTCCGATATCCGCAAAATATCGGGCTTTGGTGACGTGAAACTGGCGCGATACGGAGAATTATTTCTGGAAGATATTAAAGCATATTGCCGGAGTAATAATTTAAGCTCACGGATATCGGCCAAAATTCCCAAGCGGGAAAGGCGCCAACGTGAAGATACCGGGTCGGATACGAAATCATATACATTACAATTGTTTAAGCAGGGTAAGAGCATATCAGAAATTGCACAAAACAGAAGTCTTGCCCAATCAACGATCGAAAGTCATCTGGCACATTTTATTTATGAAGGACAGTTAAAAGTAACGCAATTGGTGCCATTGGAAAAGATTCTCCCGATTAAAGGGGCCATTAAAACGCATGGATATCAATCACTCGGTGTGCTGAAGGAAGTTTTGGGAAATACAGCCAGTTATGGAGAAATACGTGCGGTTGTAAATGATTGGAGGAGGGAGAATGGGTAAAAAAGATTTCAGGTATTGTATTACGGTGCAGTAACATTAACAATTATACTGCATCCATTCTTATCCTTAACATTTACAGAATAGGTACCCGGGCAAAGTGTATTTTTATATCTATTAATATATCCATCCGGCCAATTATAAATATAAGGGTTTGTGCCGCCTGTTGCATTTACCATTATCCATTCCTTGCAACCACAACCTGTGCAGTCGGCTGTACCTTTGGTAAATTGGCCTATTATAGGTGGGGGTGAAATTATTGTTACTGTGGAAGAAGATGTACACATTCCCCCTGAAATAGTTACTGTATATACTCCTGCTGATAAGCCTGTAACGGAAATACTTGTAGCTGTGGTTATACCAGTACTTCCATTGCTCCATTTATAAGTATAGTTTCCACCGCTGCCATTGCTTATTACAACAGTAGCACTTCCATTATTACCTCCATTACAACTAACATTGGTATTCACGTTTGTTTGGGAAGATAACGAACAGCCGCAACTGTTGACGGTAATGTTATTGATTTTTACAATACTATCCTTTTTACAAATTGTGGTAACCACTAATTTAACATCATGAGTTCCTGCATGGGAAAATAAAATTGTTGGTTTTACAGAATCGGAAGTTGCAGGATTACCTCCTGTAAATACCCAATGAAATTTATAGCCTGTGGTATCACAGGAGTTAGCAACGGTAGGCGTAAAAGTAATAGGTATATTGGGGCATATATCATTGGTGCTTTCCGAGAAGTCTAAACTAAGAATTTTACCCTCACAAATATTAGTGCATAAGGAGGCTACAAAGGCATCTGAAGCCCATATATCCTTAACTGTTTGCCATGCACCAGCACTGACCGGATACCCTCCATCTAAATTATATCCTGTTATAAACAACGAATTACCAAAAATGGCTATTCCTCCACCAGAATCTATATCGTCTTCACCAGTTCCACCCAAATAAGTTGCACATTTTTTTTCCCCATTCGCCACGAATTTTACAATGATTTGATCTTCTTTGCCGCCAAAATTTGGTTGCCAGGCACATACATCAGCGAGAGTAGAAATAATGACAGGATTAATATATGTGTCTTCTTCTTCCATTAAAAGGAAAATATTATTATCTCCGTCAGTAGCAATGTCATCTGCCCATGCTCCAAAAACACTTGCGGGATTACTAATCCCATAGTATGTGGCCCACTGACGCAAACCATTCTTGTCGAATTTTACAACAATGGCATCTGCAGCCCACCCAGTTCCTAATAAAGATGACTGGTGAATAACATTTCCAGCAGTTGCCCCAACCGGAAAATCGGTCGAAAAAGTATATCCGGTAATAACAATATTGTCTGCATAGTCTGTTGCAATACCCACACCCTTCTCTGTGGAAGTTCCTCCATAATAAGTTGACCAAATAAGTACGCCACCGGTATTATATTTCACTACAAATGCATCTGCACCGCCAGGAGCCTGTGAGTATGCTAATGCCAAAGTGAGTATTGGAAAATTGACCGAGGCAGTCCATCCCGTAATAACAATATTGCCTCCGCTATCTGTGGCAATATCATTCCCTTCATCATCGCTTGCCCCTCCACAATATGTGGCCCATAGAAGTCCTCCGGTGGGGGAAAACTTCACAAGGAAAGCATCATCAAAACCTCCCCCAAAAGTCGCTTGTTGGACAATATTTACACCTGTTTTTGCCATAGGGAATGTCCCACCCAATGTAAAACCCGTAATAATCACATTACCGTTAAGATCTGTTGCAATACTATTCCCCTGATCCCATTTATTCCCCCCGTATAAGGTAGCCCACAGGCGATTACCATTCGCGTCGAACTTTACTATAAATGCCTCATTCCCTCCTCCTCCGGCACTCTGCCAAATTACATTACCCGCACTTGCTCCGGTTGGAAAACTCACACCCGGCATAATCCATTGAGTCCAACCAGTAAGAACAATGTTGCCTGAAAAATCAGTACCTATTCCGGTACCTTCATCCCGTTTGTTTCCCCCATAAAAGGTTGCCCATAATAGGTTACCGGTCGGATTGAATTTCGCCACGAAGGCGTCTGCAACATCTCCCCCAAAAACTGGTTGCCAAACTATATTGACGCCACTCGCCACAGCAGGAAAAATACCACCATAAGTAGTTCCGGAAATAACTACATTACCATTCGGATCTGTAGCAATCCCGGTACCAAACTCTGACTTATCTCCTCCAAAATATGTTGCCCAATATGGATCAATAATCAACGGATATGAGGAATTATATCCAGCAACCGAGAAGTTAACATACGTTTCAACTTCTGAAATGAGAGTTAACACATATTTAGCTTCTACATCTACAATTTTTCCATTTATTACCTGATATACTTTTGGTAAGTATTCTATAACATCTCCTAAAGGAGTTTTAACTTTTAATATTTCATTTTCCAGCATGACTTCTGCTCCTGAATATTTTAATTTTATTTGATGTGGATCGGCGCCCGGATTTACCACGATGTCATACTTTAATCCATGTTCTTTTCCTCCATAATATTTTACATCAACCCCTTTGTACACATTTTTCTGAATTATAGTGTTATATGAATAAACATTAGTGATTCCTTGCGGGCAGTGGGCATAGTAATAATTTGTATAGCCTTCTACCTGATCGGCTGTTTGTATTTCCGGGCTAGGGTTTGCTCCTACAAAGTCAACATCTAACCGGTGTATTTTTATTTCTGCCTCCTGTTCTAATTTATTTTTTAGTTCCTGTGCTTCATGTTTGGATAAGTGGTCTTTCTTTTCTTTTTCTTCTACTTGCTCTTTAATTTCGTGCAGCTCTTTGCCCAGGTTACTGCATACATAACTTATTCCTGTTTTGCGCAAATACACATCAATCCCGCCACCATTACCTTTATACAATACATCAGGGCGCGCCTGTTGGTTCATATCAACTATCTGTCCTTTATTTTGAGTAAAGACCATTCCATTACCTTTTAAAGATTTGTTAATAGGATACTTTGAATCAGTGCCAGATTCCTTGCCGGGCAAAATTTGCGCCCTGACACTAATTGCACCAAGCGTTATACAGAAAAATAATATATTTTTCATTCTGCCTGTTTTAATAAGCATTTGGCCATTCTGCATTATTGAAGATGTAACAAATTTATATTCTGTTATTACTCAATTCAATTCATTTTTTTTTTATTCTTTCAAATCCAAAATAATTTAAATGTGAAATTCTGTAATTAAAAGCAAGATTTTTGTATTTTAGGCAATGGTCCATTCTGAATGATGTATTATTTCGATTCTATATTCTATGCCCAAAACCAGCTCTCATAAACTATTTTCATTGATTAAATCAATGAGCAAGGCGGAAAAGCGCTTTTTTAAATTATATACGGCCAACACATCTGATCGTGAAGTAAATAATTATGTCAATTTGTTCGATGCTATTGATAATCAGGATAAATACAGTGAGGCCAGATTAATAAAGGAAGAAAAATACATTAAACAATTACCAAAACTTAAAAATTATTTGCATGAATTAATTTTGGAAAGCCTGAATGTATATCATTCAAAAAATAGTGTTGACTTTAAACTTCGGTCATTAATCGGAAGTATTGAAGTTTTGTATGATAATGTCTTAGCCCCCTATAAGACTGGACAAATTAATTAAATTAATTTAGTCACAGTAAAATTAGGGAAAATGACCAAAGAAAAAAGAAAGTTTACCCCGGAAGAGAAGTATAGTATCCTCCAGGAAGCAGAACGAGAAGGT
>JACPDY010000017.1 GCA_016183775.1 Bacteroidota bacterium | reverse complement strand
ATTCAATCACATTATTGATGTTATTAAAATGCATGAGTTCTTTTACCCGGCATTATTTGTCAAATGCGTACAACTAATTGCCTGGTACATTACCTACAAACAAAACAAAAAGGGAGCAGTTCCGGATTATAAAATGGAAAGGCTTTCACTCCTCATGACCGTCTTCTTCATTTTGTTTTGTTTAATTACAGCCAAGTTGCCGGTAGTTTTATTTACACGATATTTTATTGTTTTACAACCTATAATGACACTTATTATGTTAATGGATTTAGTGTGCATATTGAAATATATTTCCTCCCGCATGAAAAGTACAATTGGAAACATTACAAAGCTTGCCATACTTGTTATCCTGGTTAGACTTGTTGCAATTAATATGGGTGAGAAAATAAACTATGAGAAGAAATACATTTACCAAATCACGCATCAATTAAAAGGACCGCTTGATTACATTATTCCATACATAGCGGACAACTATAAGAATACAGAGGATCTTGTTCTCGCTACCAATTATGAAGAGTTATCATATATTTTTTATTTGAATTGTAAAGTCACACTCGGATTCATGAACAAAAATTTATCTGAGGATCTGAAATACCAGCCCGACATTATGGTGTACAGAAAATGGGGACAAAACCCGGAATACTTTAATCAATTTATTCAAAAAGCGAAATATAAAAAGATCACCTTTCCTGTATTTGACTCGCCGGTAAACAATATTGCCGAACTCAATGGCGCGATTGAACATCAGTTTAAAACCAAATTGGCCGAAAGCGACAATGACAAGATGGAAATTTTAGTGCGGGAACAATAATGGCTAACCTTCAACTGATCATTGCGTCTTACACTTACAGCTTGGGGAAAAGTGAATATTCGTTTTAGGAAGCATTCCCCTGATGCGCTGCTGCTCATCTTCATCAATAAGAATACTTTGCAGATAAAGCTCTTTCAACTTAAAGAGGTAAGCCATCTGTTCAGGAAAATCCCCAAGATCATTGTCCCATAATTCAAGTACTTCAAGATTTTCAAGATCCCCGATTTGAGGTGGCAAAGTAATCAGGTCATTCTGACTGACATCCAAAACAACAAGATTTTTTAAATGGCCGATCTGCTTCGGAAGTGTTACAAGATCATTCTTTTTTAAGATCAGAATTTGTAAGGCCTGCAAACTGTCAATTTCAGGAGGCAGTACTTTTATTGAGTTTTTGCTCAGATCAAGGTACTGCAGATTTTTGAACAGAAAAACCTCCGGAGGAACTTCTTTGAGTTTATTTCTCCGCAACTCCAGCTTCACCACTTTATCCGGCTGCTTCAGAGCCTCCTGGATACTTGTAAAAGGCTGCAAAGTATCAAGTGTTAATGAATCAAGTTGCTGTGCCTTTGTGTCGCCATAAGGGAATACAAAAAATGCAGCAAATACAACAAGAACCGATAGATTTATGGTCTTCAAGAATTTAATTTTTCAAATGTTTTCAGGGTCTGCTGCTTATCCTTCCCTAATTGCAGCTTCAGCTTTTCAAGGCTCTCAAATTTCTCTTCATCACGAATTTTGTCAATAAAACTGATTGTAAGATCATCCCCATATATATCTTTCTCAAAATCCAGGATATTAACTTCAATACTCCGGTCTTTACCACTGTTCACGGTTGGATTCAAGCCTATACTCATCATACCCTTATATGTTTTATTCCCATAATTTACTTCTACAACATATATGCCATTCGCCGGAATAAGCTTGTATTTATCGGAAACAGACAGGTTCGCAGTCGGATAACCAAGGGTTCGGCCCAATTGCCGGCCTTTTATAACTTTTCCGGTCAATGTATATGAATAACCGAGAAAAGCATTGGCAGTCCGCACATCTCCTGCCTGTAAAGCCTTTCTTATCTTTGTCGAGCTTATTTCAACATTATCAATGTCCTGCGCCGGAATTTCTTCCACGTCAAAGCCATAAACCGGCCCGTATTCCTTCATATGTTCGAACGAGCCCTCCCTGTTACGGCCAAAATGGTGATTATAACCAATAACAAGTTTTTTGGTACCTATACTGTTCACCAGGATGTCGCGAATAAAGTTTACCGATGAAAGCCTTGAGAATTTTTTAGTAAAAGGGTAAATTATTAAATGATCTATGCCTTGTTTCTCAAGGAGCCTGATCTTCTCTTCCTGCGTATTCAACAATTTCAGCTCATTATCATCAGGAAAAAGCACCATACGGGGGTGTGGATAAAATGTCAATAATACCGTTTCTCCCCCCGAATGTTTAGCTACCTCGGTCAAACGCTGTATGATCCGTTGATGACCCACATGCACCCCATCAAAAGTTCCGGAGGTTACAACCGGGAATTTAACACCTTTAAATTGTTTTATATCAGAATATACTTTCATGCCTTATAATCAACGAATAACTTGCCTGTCTGGACATTAGCTTTCGCAACGGCAGGCAGGCGAATAAAAAACGAATGTACGAATTGCCTGCGTTTTTACGTAGCACCATTCTATAATTGTTAAATTCATATTGCCGCAGATACCGATTGATAAATGCGGTACTTTACGATTCGTAAATCCGTACGCATCTGTTATGCGTTGATGAAATTTTATTAACACCTATTCGCTTTCAATGCAAAAAATAATACCTTTGCACACGAAAATTTTTACCCTATATCTTATAACATATATAACTAGATAAAATGGCGAATATTAAAGGAAAAATTACCCAGATCATCGGACCGGTAATTGATGTTAGTTTTGAACAGCAGGGACTAAAACTACCCAACATTCTTGATGCACTTGAAGTTACACGCCCTGATGGCTCTGTAATTGTATTGGAGTGTCAGAAACACGTGGGTGAAGACACGATCCGCGCCATTGCGATGGATTCTACGGACGGACTTAGCCGTGGAACTGAAGTTGTGGCTACAGGAGCGCCAATCCAAATGCCAACCGGCGAACAGATTAAAGGTCGCCTGTTTAACGTTGTGGGTGAAGCCATTGACGGCATCAGTAAGGTTGATAAATCAAAAGGCTATTCCATTCACAGGGAGCCTCCTAAATATGATGAACTTTCCACTTCTACAGAAGTACTGTTTACGGGTATTAAAGTAATTGACCTTCTTGAGCCTTATGCCAAAGGAGGTAAGATCGGTTTGTTTGGTGGTGCAGGTGTAGGTAAAACGGTACTTATCATGGAATTGATCAATAACATCGCGAAAGGTTATGCCGGATTATCGGTATTTGCCGGTGTTGGTGAGCGTACCCGCGAAGGGAACGATCTATTGCGTGAAATGATCGAATCAGGCGTTATTAAATATGGTGAGGAGTTTAAGCACTCCATGGAAAAAGGTGGTTGGGACCTGAGCAAAGTTGACATGAAGGAATTGGCTAAATCACAAGCTACCCTCGTATTCGGACAAATGAACGAGCCTCCGGGAGCCCGTGCGCGTGTGGCCCTTTCCGGACTTTCAGTTGCCGAGTATTTCCGCGATGGAGATCCAAATGACAAAACAAGTGGCGGACGTGATATCCTTTTCTTTATCGATAATATATTCCGTTTCACACAAGCAGGTTCAGAAGTATCAGCTCTTTTAGGTCGTATGCCATCAGCAGTAGGTTACCAGCCAACACTGGCCACTGAGATGGGTGCGATGCAGGAACGTATCACTTCAACTAAACGTGGTTCTATCACATCTGTACAGGCGGTTTACGTACCTGCGGATGACTTAACTGACCCGGCACCTGCTACAACATTTGCTCACTTAGATGCAACAACGGTATTGAGTCGTAAGATCGCCGAGTTGGGCATTTACCCTGCGGTTGACCCATTGGATTCAACCTCACGTATCTTAACACCAGCAGTGTTGGGCGATGCGCATTATAATACTGCGCAACGTGTTAAACAAATTCTCCAACGTTACAAAGAATTACAGGATATTATTGCCATCCTTGGCATGGATGAGCTTTCTGAAGAAGACAAACTGGTTGTACACCGCGCAAGACGTGTTCAACGGTTCTTATCACAACCTTTCCACGTTGCGGAACAGTTCACCGGCTTAAAAGGCGTATTTGTTCCGATCGAGGATACAATTAAAGACTTCAACACCATTATGGATGGAGAGGTTGATGAATATCCTGAAGCAGCGTTTAACCTTGTAGGTAACCTGCAGGAAGCTATTGCGAAGGGTAAGAAAATGTTAGCGGAAGCCAATTAAAAAATTAAGGAATTAGGATTTGGGATTAAGGAATAAAAATCCCAAATCCTGAATCCCAAATCCCAAATCAAATATGTTTCTAGAAATAATCACTCCCGACAAAAAATTATTCAGTGGCGAAGCCAAATCAATTAAGCTTCCCGGTACAGATGGTTCGTTTGGTATCTTAGATGACCACGCAGCTATGATCGCATCCTTAAAAAAAGGGACCGTTAAAGTGGTTAATGAAAAAAATGCAACGGAAAACTTTAACATTAATGGCGGCGTTGTAGAAGTATTGAAGAATAAAGTGATTTTGTTGGCGGAGTAATTTTCTTTTGCTGATCTGTGGCAGAGGGCTCATCAAAATATTGATGAGCCCTTTTTTATTATTTTTAAGGCATGAAACTGAAACTGGCTCTATTGATTATAATTGCAGGAGCTTCAAATATACTTGCCCAAGACCCTCATTTTTCACAATGGCATTCATCTAAACTAACATTAAATCCTTCATTAGCTGGAGCAAACGGTTGTATGAATGCCGATGTGACATATAGGGATCAATGGCCAAAACTTTCCGGCTACTATAAAACAACACTCGTTTCCTGGGATCAATACTTTAAAAAACTCCATGGAGGCATGGGTGGTTATTTTATGTATGATGAAGCTGGTGGAAAGCTTTTCACTCTTCGCGTGCCGCTATTACTTATGCACCAGTGTTTAAATTACTAAACGAAAAATTATTTATTGTTCCCTTAGTTGAGTTTGCCTTCCAGGAAAAAAAAATGACTGGTCTTCTTTAATTTTTGGCGACCAGATAGATCCTAAAAGAGGGTTTGTTTACAATACGCTACCTGCCCCAGACAAATCGGCATCCGACATTTTCGACATTAGCACCGGTATGCTGATTGCAACAAATCATTTTTATGCAGGATTCTCAGCATATCACATTACTAAACCTGACGAGACTATACTGCAAGGATTTCAGGATAACTCTTCCAGGCATTAAAGTATGCTATAGAAATTTTTCTCTATCCTTTGCATATCGAAATGAAGATGCTTTGATTGTTGCAACTTCGTTTCGATTTAAATGGATTAATTTAGGCTATAGCTATGACTACACAGTATCCAAGCTAAACAATTCTTCAACAGGAGGCACTCATGAAATCCACCTGGGTGTTTCATTTAAAAATAAAAAGGCGAGCGGATTATTTATTAAGAATAATGGACTCTAAATATACTTTTGTGATATAGTACTACTGCGAAATTACTTCAAACCCAAATTTACTTACAAACTCTTCAACCTCCTCACTAAATGATCGTTTTGAATGATGCGTTTCTTGATTTTTGATGTAGTTAACAACTCTTTCCAAATGTGATTGGCTCACAGAAACTGCCCAATAATCATCCTGCCAAACAAATTTCTCAGGAACTAAATTATTTTTGTTAATCCAATAAGAAGATTCTCCTTTTATTAATTGTGATACTTTAGCTATGCTTTGGTCTTTCCCCAAAGAGATCAAACAATGTATATGTTCTGTCCAGCCATTAATGGCTTGCAGAAAAATCTCTTTCTCTTTACAATTTTGAATAATATGCTTCTGCACATCATGCCTGATCTCACTTTTTAGCCAAGGCTCCCTATTTTTAGTAGTAAACACCAAATGCACCCAGATTTTTACAAATGACATGCTGCTTGTGTTTGTTCGGCTAAAGCCGAGATTGATTTTATTTTTCATTGCCGTTGGCTAAAGCCGAACGGCAATGAAATTTTTTGTTTAGAAACTATTTTATTTTAATTATTGATAACTAAATATTTATCACAATTGGCTGAAGCCAACAGAAATGAAATTCAATATTTCAAAACTGTTTTTTTACTTTCATTCCTTTTGTCATTAATACCGCTACTACTCATTACCATTTGGCTTCAGCCAACAGATAATAAAAAGAACAAAACCTATTGGCTTAGCCAAACTGTGTGCCGCTATTTTAATCTATTGAATAATCGCTTTCGCTTTCTCCAACGCCTTTTCTAAGCCCAAAAGATTAGTCCCACCCGCAGTTGCATAAAAAGGTTGCCCTCCTCCTCCTCCTTGTATCTCTTTAGCAAGTTCACGAACGATATTACTGGCATTCAATTTTTTTTCCGCAACTAAATTATCTGAGATGATAACAGAAAGACTTGGCTTACCCTTTATTTCGGCACCAAGCACCATAAAGAGATCTTGTACTTCGTTTCTTAATTCGAATGAAAGATCTTTAATCACTTCAGCAGAATCCAATCCTATTTTTTCGGAAATAAAATTAACACCGTTGTGTGATTTTATTTTTCCAAGCAATTCGGCTTTCAACTGTTTGGCTTTGTCTTTTAAAAGTGTTTCAACCTGTTTATTCAACTCGCTGTTTTGCTCAAGCAATGATTGAACACTTTTTGCAACATCTTTTGGATTTTTAAGCAGCTCTTTCAACTGTGCAATTACAGCCAATTGCTGATTCACATATTCTTCAGCCTTCACAGAAGTTATGCCCTCTATCCGACGAATACCCGCAGCTACCGCACTTTCAGAAATTATTTTAAATAAGCCGATCTGGCCGGTTGCTTTTACATGCGTTCCTCCGCACAGCTCTATAGAATAATTCTTATCGAAAGTTACTACGCGCACCACATCCCCATATTTTTCTCCGAACAAAGCCATTGCACCAAGTTTTTTCGCTTCATCAATCGGTAGTTCTTTTATATCGGAATGAATATCCTCGCGTATCTTTTCATTTACGATCTGTTCGATTTTTGCGAGTTCTTCATCTGTTACTTTTGAAAAGTGCGAGAAATCGAAACGCAGATATTCATCATTTACCAATGAACCCTTTTGTTCTACGTGTGTTCCTAATACTTTACGTAGTGCGGCATGCAGTAAATGTGTCGCGCTATGATTATTTTCGGTGAGCAAACGTTTGCTTTTAGTTACAACCGCTTTAAAGGGCTTGGAAAGATCCTTGGGCAACTTATCTGCAAAATGAACAATTATACCATTTTCCTTTTTTGTATCAACGATGGAAATTTTCTCAGTGCCATTATCCAGATAGCCTGTATCGCCAACCTGGCCACCGCTTTCGGCGTAGAAGGGAGTTTGATTTAACATCAATTGAAATAAATTTTTTCCCTTCGCAGTAACTTTTCTATATTGAAGTATATGAGTTTCACATTCAGTTAGTTCATAACCCACAAAACCAGAAAGGTTGGCACTTGAAATTTTGAAGGAATTTTTTAAATCAACCCAATCCCCGGTATCAACAGCCGTCGCTTCCCGCGAACGATTTTTTTGTTTTTCTAATTCCGCCGAAAAACCTTTTTCATCTATCTCCAACCCATATCCCTTTGCAATCAAAGAAGTAAGATCGACAGGAAAACCATATGTATCATACAGTTCGAATACAACAGAACCATCAACAATTGAAGATTTTTTTTCATTGGCAATAGCAATACAAACCTGGTCAATTCTTTTCAAACCATTTTCAAGTGTTCTGAAAAACGCAACTTCTTCTTCCTTTATAACTTTTTCTATCAATAATTTTTGTGATTGTAATTCAGGGAACGCACCACCCATTTGATTGGAAAGTACAGGAACAATACGATACATAAAAGGCTCTTTCAATCCTAATGACTGATAACCATACCGGATAGCCCTTCTTAAAATTCTACGTATAACATAACCGGCTCCTGTATTAGATGGCAACTGCCCGTCGGCAATAGAAAATGAAATAGCCCTGATGTGATCCGCGATCACACGCATAGCTATATTAATAATAAGTTGCTGTTTATGGTTTTGTTCATTGTCCGGCTTATATCGCAACCCTGAAAGGTTTTCAATTTTTTCAATTATCGGCTGAAAAATATCTGTATCATAGCTGCTTTGCTTATTCTGCAAAACCATACTCAAACGCTCAAAACCCATACCTGTATCCACATGCTGCGCAGGAAGTTTCTCCAGTGATCCGTCTGCTTTGCGGTTGAACTCCATGAATACATTGTTCCATATTTCAATTACCTGTGGATCACTTTTATTCACCAATGTTTTACCATCAACCTTTTTGCGATCTTCATCTTTACGCATATCCACATGTATCTCAGTGCATGGACCACATGGGCCGGTATCACCCATTTCCCAGAAATTATCTTTCTTATTTCCTTTTATGATGCGGTCTTCGGCAATATATTTTTTCCAGCAATCATGAGCTTCCTGGTCGAATGCAAGCTTTTCTGTCGGACTTCCCTCAAAAACTGTAACATATAACCGGCTCTTATCAATCTTGTAAACTTCAATGAGCAACTCCCAACTCCAGGCAATAGCTTCCTTTTTGAAATAGTCACCAAAACTCCAGTTGCCAAGCATCTCGAACATTGTGTGATGATAGGTGTCGACACCAACTTCTTCAAGATCGTTGTGCTTACCCGAAACACGTAAACATTTTTGCGTATCAGCAACACGCGGGTATTTGACCGGAACGTTACCCAAAAACAGATCTTTAAATTGATTCATTCCGGCATTGGTGAACATCAATGTTGGATCATTTTTAATGACCATAGGAGCCGATGGAACAATAACATGTCCTTTCGATTTAAAAAAATCTAAGAATGTTTGACGAATTTGGTTTGAGTTCATTGATACAGATAACGAATAATTGCGAATTTACGAATTGTCAAATGCTTACGATTCACAAAATGAAGGCTTGAAAATAGAATATGTCAAAAGTAAAATATAAGTTTAATACCAAATCACTTACCTACGAAAAAGTAGAAGTAACGTTTAAGCAGCGCTTCTATAAGTTCCTTTCGTATCTCGCCACAGGCAGTGTATTTGCGGCTATTACAATATTTGTAGCCTTTACCTATTTCGACTCTCCTAAAGAAAAAACACAAAAACGCGAGATCGAAAATCTGCGCCTGCAATATGAACTCCTTGATAAACGCATGGGGCAGGTATCATCCATTTTGCAGGAAATGCAGGAGCGCGATGACAATATTTACAGGGCCGTCTTTGAAGCGGAACCTATTCCCGACAATGTGCGCAAAGCCGGTTTCGGAGGAGTTGACCGCTACCGCGAACTCATGAACTATGAGAATTCGGATCTTATTGTTGAAACCACCAAACAACTCGACCGCATCACCAAACAACTTTACATTCAATCCAAATCGTTTGACGAGATCGTGAATATGGCAAAAAACAAAGAGAAACTTTTGACATGCATTCCTGCCATTCAACCTATCTCTAATAAAAATTTAAAACATCCTCCCGCAGGTTACGGCTGGCGTACCGATCCTATTTACAAGACCCCGGAATTTCATCCCGGCATTGATTTTACCGCGAATACAGGAACTGAAATATATTCAACGGGTGATGGAATAGTGGAGATCGCTGACGATGTTATGCAAGGCTACGGAAACCACGTAGTAATTAATCATGGATTCGGTTACAAAACATTGTACGGACATATGAGTAAAATAAAAGCGCATGTAGGGCAAAAAGTGAAGCGCGGCGAACTGATCGGATTTGTCGGAAGCACAGGCCGATCTACCGGTCCGCATGTACATTACGAAGTGATACGCAATAGTGAAAAAGTTAATCCGATCAACTACTTCTTTAACGATCTTACTCCTGCCGAATATCAACAGCTTATTGAACAGGCTTCAAGAGCGTCGCAGTCATTTGATTAATAGCGCTTGCACGAGCTTTAAGTTGGCAATTCGCCAAAAGGCAGTTGGCAATGATATAACTTCGCCAACTGCAAACTGCCTATTGCCAACTTAATTCATGTTTAAAAATTATGGAGAAAAAAAATATCAGCTACTATACCGCAACGGCTGTTGTAATTTCAAACATGATCGGCACAGGCGTATTTACCAGCCTTGGTTACCAGGTGATGGGCATCAAATCGGGATTTGCATTATTGTTGCTTTGGCTCATTGGCGGTGTAGCGGCTTTATTGGGAGCTTTGTGTTACGGCGAGTTAGGAGCAGCGTTGCCGCGATCGGGTGGTGAGTATAATTATCTTTCAAAAATATTTCATCCGGCATTGGGGTTTTTATCCGGCTGGGTATCGGCCACTGTCGGATTCGCCGCGCCTGTTGCTGCCGCTTCTATGGCATTTGCCGAATATTTAAAAAAAGGTGGTGATTTATCCCCCGTTCTAATTGGGAGCACTGACATCAGCTCCGGACTGTTTGCCGCCATCATCATTCTTCTTGTGACTTGTATCCACTTTTTAAAAGTAAAGATCGGAAGCCGCTTCCAAAATACTTTTACGGCAATAAGCATCGTAACAATTCTGATCATTGTTATAAACGGACTGCTCACCGGGCACACCGGCGATGCTGACTTTACACCCAACAACGCCGCACTTCATGAAGTATTAAGTTCCTCATTCGCCATCTCCTTTTTCTTTGTAACCTTTGCTTATTCCGGATGGAACGCGGCCGCATACATAGCAGGTGAAATGGAAAACGTACAGGAAAACCTGCCCAAAGCATTATTACGTGGTACCGCATTTGTTACACTTTTATATATCCTGCTGAATTTTGTCTTTTTGTATACAACTCCATTGGCTGAGATGGAAGGGAAAAAAGAAGTTGGATTTGTTGCGGCAACATATATTTTCGGGACAGTAGGCGGAAAAATAATGGCACTCATCATTGCTATAAAATTAATTTCCACCATCAGCTCTATGACACTCGCAGGCCCGCGCATAATAAGTGTTATGGGTGAGGATTTTCCCCTGTTTAAAAAACTTGCGCAAAAAAATAAATATGAAGTTCCGGCGTATGCCATACTTGTTCAATCGGTCATCGCACTGGTTTTTGTTTTCACTTCAACCTTCGACCAGGTGATAACATTTATCGGCTTTACATTGAACCTGTTCACTTTTCTGACTGTGGCGGGATTAGTCGTATTACGCATCAAACAACCCGACCTTCCCCGACCTTTCAAAACACCCTTTTACCCGTTAACACCGATTGTCTTTATGGCTATCAGTATCTGGCTGATTTATTTTGGCATTGCCGATAAGCCCCTCGTATCATTGGCAGCCATAACAACAGTATTAAGCGGACTTATATTTTATTATTTTGGAAAACGATCCATCTCGCTTTGATCTTCAACTTCTCAAATGATTAAACCACTATATTTGTTTTAATATTTTATGGAAAAAACTTCTGCCGGTTCACTATATTTCATTTTTATCATCTCACTTTTCTTCGCGTGCGGAACCGATCGGTCTAAACACGAAACGTCTGCAATAAAAAAAGATACCCTCAAAAAGCCTGTCGTTATTGATAGTGTTCAGGTAAAACCCAAAGTGCGCCCGATCAATCGCGAGCTTGATGACATTGCCCGTTACATTGCAGGGCTTAAAATTGATACCGGAAGCAAATTGGATCCGGTTTTACTAAACCACAAAGAATGGAAAAATTATTCCGCGGGAATGGATAAAAACTGGGAACGGGTCAGCAACTCAAAGATCAGTAAGATGAAACCCTGGGCTGAAAAAGAACTGAATAACCTGCATACCAAAACATTATTCTACCCTTTTGCGGGAGCGGATATTTTAAACGCGCATATTTTATTTCCACATGCAACTAAATATATTCTTGTAGGATTAGAGCCTGTAGGAACTACTCCGAATCTCATGGAAATGTATAAGACAGATAGCATACAACTTTACTTTAACACAATTAACAGATCGCTCTCCTCCATTTTAAACTTCAGTTTTTTCCGGACCAAATCCATGGCCGTTGATTTTCACAAAGAGGATGTGAACGGAACAATCCATATTCTTTTGTTTTTTATTGCGCGAACAGGCAATAGTATCATTGATATTAAACCGGTCGCGGTTAACTCCGCGGGAGAACTAGTGAGTTATTCTTCTTTTTCAAAAGCGAATACTGATTCTCTAAAGAACCGCGGGGTACAAATAGATTTTTCGGGCCCTGACAGCATTGAACATTCTGTTATGTATTTTTCTGTTAATCTTGGCAACGATCCGTTCATTAAAAATCAGGAATTCAAAATTTTTCTTAAGAAACAAGGGGCGGATGTTACTTATTTAAAGTCGGCTTCATACCTGATGCACAAAGGATTTTTTTCGGAAATACGCTCCACGATTTTAAACAACAGCAGAGCAATATTACAGGATGACTCAGGAATACCGTGGAAATTTTTTAATGACAGCACACGCACCATCACACTTTACGGAACATATACCGGAACTATTCCGTTATTTTCAACCGCACACCAAGCCGACCTTGTAGATACGTACAAAAAAGATTCGTTAAAAGTAAAACCACTTCCGTTCGGAATAGGTTATAAGTACAAAGAGGAGCAATCGAATCTGATGCTAAGTGTAAAGCCCGCCTCCGATTCTCTCCAAAAAAGCCACAATAAAAAGGGCAGCTCCCAATTATAAGGAACAGCCCTTTTATCAATTTCTTTTCTCATTTGGGAAAACGCGGAGAGAATCTTAACAATACTCGTCAAATGCCATCTTCAGGTTATCGGCGATCATGGCCGCAGAACGGCCTTCAATGTGATGACGTTCGATAAAGTGAACCAGCTTACCATCCTTGAACAACGCGATCGATGGGGATGATGGGGGATAAGGTGCAAAATGTTTGCGTGCCTGCGCCGTTGCTTCAGTATCAAATCCGGCAAACACAGCAGTTAACTTACCCGGTTTCTTACTATGCTGAATTGCAAGTTTTATTCCCGGCCGTGCCACTCCTGCAGCACAACCGCACACAGAGTTCACCACTACTAAAACAGTTCCCTTACTATTAACTACCGCGTCAACAGCTTCGGGCGTTGTAAGATCTTCGAAACCAACCGAGGTCAACTCGGATTTCATTGGTTTTACTATTGCTTCTGGGTACATGATTATTTCCTTCCTTTAAGTTTAATTATAGCCAAAGTTACAAAAAAATACGGTCGAGTAGGCAAAGGGAGTTTCACCCTAAGCCTCTCACAGAACCGTACGTGAAGCTCTCACTTCATACGGCTCTTGTCATTCAATCAAGTTGATTTAAAAATTGTCCAATGATAAAACATAGTAGGATAGCTTACCTG
>JACPDY010000016.1 GCA_016183775.1 Bacteroidota bacterium | reverse complement strand
AAGAAAAATGCGTAGCAAGCCTTTGGGGAAACATCAAACATTAACTAACTATAAAAGAGCAATATAATATAGAACTTAATGACATTGCCCTGAAAGGGTTAAATATATTTACATTGATGATATTCAACCCTTTCAGGGTTGCAGGAAACTTCACTTTATAACCCCCGATTGCATCGGGGGTTATTTATATTCAAGCCCTTCGGGCTTATTTCAACAAAGATTACTCTCAACTTAATGACATTGGGATTTAGGGGGCTACCCCTGCTTCATCCGCTGGCGAATCACTTCGAATAAAACAATGCCGGTGGCTACCGACACATTTAATGACTCGATCTGGCCATTCATAGGTATCTTGATCAGTTCATCCGCCCGCTTCAGGTATTCGCCTGATATACCATCCTCTTCCGACCCCATAATGATTGCAGTTGGCACAGAAAGGTCCGTATCGAAATAATAATGTTCCGCCTTTTCGGTACAGGCGACAATCTTTAAACCGCTTTCTTTCAGGTATTCAATCGATGCTTTCAGGTTATCTTCCCGGCATACAGGTATTTTGTGCAAGGCCCCTGCCGAAGTTTTAATGGCATCGGCATTTACCTGCGCCGAGCCCCGTGAAGGAATAATTATTGCATTAACCCCCGCGCATTCCGCGCTGCGGCTAATGGCACCAAAGTTACGCACATCAGTAACGCGATCGAGCACCAATAACAACGGTACTTTTCCCTGTTCAAATAGTACAGGTAATATATCTTCGATTTTCTGATAAGTTACAGCCGACAAATAACCCACAACACCCTGGTGGTTCTTACCCGTGAGCCGGTTTAATTTTTCAATTGGAACATATTGGAATGGAATGTTCCGCTCTTTCACCAAAGGCATCAGCTCCCTGAACAATTCATTGTTAACTCCTGTTTGTAAAAAGAGTTTGTCGATTTCTTTGTCTGACTTTATCGCTTCAATAACAGCACGCGTGCCGAACAGCAACATTTTATCATCTTCCCTTGTTTTATGAAACATCCGGATCAATTTTGAAGGTAAATACGTCCCTGCCGCCAGATATCGACCGAACGATACCAATTGGATTTGTATATGGTTGAACGCTGAAGTATATAATCATTATCAGCAATTGGGTTTGTGACTTTATTAAAATTAAAATTCAGTGAATTGAGATTGTTATCTTCACCGTACACCCATGTTTCGGAATCAGTTGCCTTATAAACAAGGTTAGGCGGACCAAAAATAAGATAGACCATGCCACGATCGGTCTTCCAGCCCTCCAGGTAAGATGTGAAATACACATTGGCATCCTTAACGCGGTTATAATATTTCCGGATCACTTCTTTTGCCCTGTCCTGGCTGCCGGCGCAGTTGATCCAGAATGCATCAACTGACGCTTTTTTATTTTTGTTGTTATTCATATTATCATATTCATCTTTCGATGTGATGAATCGCAACGGATTGACCATCTGATCTGCCCTTACGATATCCGGGAAACCATCATAAAACCGGTAAAGCGTTAATCCTTCACGCTGATTTGTATCAATTACAAAATTATAGATACCCTGATGCTCCAGATGAACAATAACAGTACCTGTATCACTCAGGGACAGTGTAAAAGTACTGTCCGCTTTATAACTGAAAGGCCTTGGATCAACTATTGAAAAAGGAGGCGCGGCAACAGGAAATTCACGTTTAAAATATTTTACAAATAATTTACTTTGAGCCAAACGTCGATACGTGATAACAACATTCTCTCCCGGTAAAGTATAATTCCTGAATAAAATACTGTGGGTATCTTTATTTTTCACGAGAAAATTCTGAGAGCTGCCGGGATTCGCTTTATAGATATCAATATAAGTTTCAGACCATTGGTTGCGGTTCTGATCATATAAAGAAATTTTAAGTAAAGAAACAGGAGAGCCGCCGGCCTTTACAGTAAATTTTCCATTGATACGCTTCTGAACATTATCGTTATTGATATCGGTCAGGCGAACCGATCCGCTATCGATAACCACTTTCGATTCGTACGATTGTGTTAACAGGTATGAAATGATCAATCGCGACCTGTAGTCGCTTTCATTGGGTTGCTTCGCATACAACAGCTCCTTCGAAGCAATAGAGAAAAAAACATCTGTAGTAACATCTGAAGTATGATAAACCTGGTAATCGGGATGCAGCACAGTAGCTTCACGCTTATACATGTACGACATGTCCTGGTTATAGGCTACACGGGATGAGGCGCAGGAATAAATAAAAATTGCAAGCAGAAAAATAACAGGCAAAGGATATCCGGGTGCCCGCAAACGTCTGATATTTATGCTGATTTTCATGAATTGCCTTCCTCAATTGCATTTGCAGAAGAACCCGCATCGTCGATCAGGTCCCTGTCAATACTCTTTGTCGCTTTTGCGCCAAGCGTTTTTATTTTCTCGGCGGTATTTATAAGGTTACCCTTGCCGTGCGATAGGCGCTTAAATGCGCTGTCGTATGCTTCCTGCGACATGTGCAAATGTCTTTCAATATCTTTCATGTCATCAATAAAACGATACAATTCGTCATACAAACTTCCGCCGATACGCGCGATCTCCAGCGCATTCCGGTTCTGCCGCTCCTGCTTCCAGATAGAAGCAATTGTACGCAAAGTAGCCAGTAAAGTTGAGGGGCTCACAACCACTATTTTACGATCCCATGCATAATTAAAGAGGTCCTGGTCGGCCTGGATGGCAACACTGAAAGATGATTCAATGGGAATGAAGAGCAAAACAAAATCGGGGCTGTTAAATTCAGACGAGGTCTGGTAATTCTTTTCACTTAACAGTTTAATGTGACTCTTAACAGATGAGAGGTGTTCTTTTATAAAACGTTCGCGGCCTTCGTCCTCATCCGCATTTACATACGCATCGTACGCCAACAAAGACACCTTGGAATCAACAACAATATGCTTTTCATCGGGCAGATAAATAACCACATCCGGTTTAATGGTCTCCCCTTCAACATTCATGGTAGTGATCTGCGTTTTATATTCCCGATCCTTTACAAGTCCGGAACGCTCCAGTATTTTTTCCAATATCACCTCTCCCCAGTTTCCCTGCTTTTTATTATCACCCTTCAGCGCTTTGGTCAGGTTATTCGCTTCTTCGCTAATCCGGCTATTCAGCTCAAACAACTTCTTCACTTCTTCCTTCAGACTTATCCTGTCCCGCAGCTCCTTATCGTAATTATCACCAACAGTCTTCTCAAATTTTTCGATCTTTTCCTTGAGCGGATTTAAAATGCCATCAATATTTGTTTTATTCTGTTCAGTGAATTTTTTCGATTTCTCGTCAAGTATTTTATTGGCTATATTCTCGAATTCAGTGGCAAAGCGTTTTTGCATTTCCTCAAACTCGACCTTTTGTGTGGCCAGCTTATCGTTCATATTTTTGAAAGCCTCCTCCGCCTTTGCAAGGCGACTGTTAGCTGCGGCTAACTCTTTGCGCTCTGTTTCATATTGTTGTGAAAGCTTACTTACTTCCTGAACACTATTGCTTATTTTTTCCTGCAACACCGCTTTATCTTTTTCAGCAGCCGTCAATAAATTTTGTAAGTCTTTGATAGTATGTTCAAGTTCATTTTTCTCACTTTCGGTAATGCCTGAAGTAACCTGGTTTTTAAAATATAACCAGGCCATTAAAGCTCCTAAAGCAATACCAATTACAAGAAAAAGTATATTCAACATTCAATCCGATTTTAGGTAAATTTACCATTATTATATTTTGCTGCCAAACAAAATACAACAGCCCTGAAACGATTGTTTGCAGGGCTGTTTAAAAGATCAGGCTATTCCCTCAGAACTTATAGGAGAACCCGATACCCAATACTTCTTTAAACTGGGTTTTAGGGCCCTTTGCCACAACTACGTTCTTATAAACAGTATTCCCAACAGTTACATCACCATAAGCAGGAATATCAATGTTATTATCATAAAGTAAATGTGTAAACACGCTGAATGTTATAAGTTTTCCGGCCTTAATATTGATCATAGTTTGCCAATCAACATTTACATTGCCACGGCGACTTGCAATTTTATCAGTATAGTTATTGAAAAGGTTCAATGTAGATAACAGATTCATATTCTTAAAAATATCCTTTTGAAAACGGGGCCGCAGATAGGCCCCAAACTCCGTACGCAGCATTTTACCACTGGTTAACTTAGCTCCATTCACGTCATAGGTTGCCGCATCAACGCCAAACTGGCCGGCATCAGCCAGCTTCTGGTCTGAAACAATAACTAAACGACCCGTGGCAGGCGATATAAATAATGAAAAATAATCCGCGGGTTTGTAATCCATTCCTAATGCAATAACTGCATACGCAGGAGCGGCGAAATTCGATATTATGACACTGTCATTCGGGTAATTATAGCCGGGCGCCATTTGTGATTTTAAATTAATAAGTGCGCTGTAATAAAATTTACCTTTTGCCAGATGGCCGAATTTAGAATTCAGCTCCATTTTATCTTCATTCTTTCGCAGATCAGCCGTGCCCGATTTAAGGAGTCCATACCCGATATCAAACGAATTATCCCATGTGGCCTTTTCCTTTTTGTAGTTGGCAAAAAAGCTACCGATAAATGTACCGGACAAAGCATTTTCACCACCGGCGGCCCAGTTGGTAAGGGACACCTGGTTAAAGCTGATTGAAACAAAACCTCCCTTTTTCCAGGAGGTGTCAATTTTAGCGGCATCCTGCGCACTTGCCATTTTAACAACAAGCGTAAGAATAATCAGGAGATTATTTTTAGCATTTTTCAAATATGGTTATCGTCATTTTTTAAGCAGATCCCGTATCTCTGTGAGCAGCTGTTCTTCTTTAGTGAGAGCCAGAGGAGCAGCAGGCACTTCAGCCTCTTTCTTTTTTGCGGCATTCATTGTTTTAATTACCAGGAACAGGCAAAAAGCAACGATCGTAAATACAAATATGGCCTGGATGAATTTTCCGTAAGCGATTGTAGCATTACCGATCTTAACGCTTAAACCTGTGAAATCAATTCCACCTGTAAGTATTCCTATGACCGGCATAATTATATCAGCAACCAATGAAGTAATGATAGCGCCAAAAGCACCACCAATAACCACACCTACTGCAAGGTCAACAACGTTGCCGCGCATGGTGAATTCTTTAAATTCTTTGATGAAGCTCATGGGTTTTCTTTATTTGTTTAACAAAAGTAATCGTTAAAAAATATATAATAATAAAAAAGTGAATTTTAATGAGTTTACAATATAATATGTCTGCGGGGCGGTCACTTCGAGCATGGTCGAGAAGGGCGATGGCGCAATTCCATTATATTCGTAAAATGAAAACGATGTACGTATATCTTCTTCATTGTTCAGATGGCACCTATTATACCGGAGTAACTAATAATATAGAAAGGTGATTTATCGAACACCAAACAGGTATTAATACAGAATCGTACACATTCCGGAGAAGACCTTTAAAGCTTGTTTACTACACAACATTTAACACCCCCCTTGAAGCTATTGCTTTCGAAAAACGACTAAAAAAATGGTCGAGTAAAAAGAAAGAAGCATTAATAAATGGTCGACTTGATTTGTTGCCCGGATTATGAAAATCCAAGTCAAAAAAATAGCTGCCGCCCACACTTCTCGACGAAGCTCGAAGTGACCCCATGCTCAATATTCATTCTATTCGAGCCTGTCAAAAGTCCTGTCCGTTTGAGCCCGTCGAAGACTCAGAAATAGCTAACGATCCCGAAATGAATTTTTCCGGATTTTAAATATATAGGATTACCGGATTGACTCCCCAATGCGTAATCAAGTGAAAAAATACCAGCCTTGGTTTCAAAACTCACACCTGCGCCAAAACCATAAGGGGTATCGTATACGGCCATGCCTAAAGTATTGTTTTCATAATATGATCCGTCGTAAAATAAGTGGAAATATGAATTTTGTTCCAACAAAAATCTATACTCAACAGTTCCGATCACGTATGCTGATGCACGTATCGACTCTTCATCAAAGCCACGCAATGTTTTTAATCCTCCTATGCGATACAACTCATTCTGGAACAAACCCGGCCCGGCAATGTAAGCTGATTGCATTCCAAACTTAATTATACTCCGGCCTACAATAGGGATGTATACCGCGACGTTGGCCTCACCAGCGTACTGCACCGTTTTTAACTCAAGTTTATCGTAAACAACGGAATTAAGCTTTGGATTTTTAGAAATAGTTTTGGAACCAACAGATGTACTCATTGCTATACTGTACCCTTTGCGCGGATTAAAACGATAATCGAGCTTTTCAAATTTAATCCCCAGTCCATACGCGTTGGTTGATATATCGGCGAAAACAGGTAAAGTTGTTACAAATTCAAGCCCCTTGGTTGAAAGCAAACGTGATGTTTTGTTACTATAAGTAATTTTAAAATAATTTCCTCCGCTTATCAGGTATTGCAGCCCTATTGTGTTGTATACATCAATATAGGTTGTATCAAGCTTATAAAGCTTAAGATCATAGTCGATACCAAATGGGGTCGCGAACAGAAAAGGGTAGATTAATTTTAATTTCAAATCCTGCGTATTCAATCTCAGGCTGCGCCAGTTAAGATCAATAAGTTCACCGCGGCCAAAAGCATTCTGAAGCTTCAACCGCACATCGCCGGTTATTAAAAGTTTGCCGGTAGTATTATCCGGCAAAAAACCAATGATTCCATCAAACTGGCTGGCACGTCGCTTTTCGAGCTCAAGCACAAGTTTTGTTTCTTTATTTGTGAACAAGATGCGGGAAGGTTGTTTCTCACGGACAAATGCTAACTCTTTAAGCCGCGGACTGATATTCCGTATCCGCGATTCGTTGTAAAGACTTCCTGTTTTTACACCAATATAACTTTGCAGATACACGGGCGCCACGTTTGCATTTCCCCTGATAAGTATACTGTCGATCTTCACCAATTTATTCCTATCGACTTTAAGTTGAGCGGCTATGCTGTTACCATCGATCACAATGCTATCTAATCCTGCTGATACGAACGGATAACCATTATTCTCATTGTAAGAAACAATCTTCTCCAACAACCGCTTAACCTCTTTATAATTTAACTTCTTTTTAAAATAGATTTTCTCCCGGAAACCCACCTCGCTTAACATGGCTTCATCGGCATTTCCTTTGGAAAGCCGTGCCCATTTGTGCTGCTCACCCACATGTAAAAAGGCCTTCAGATTTAATGAATCGTATTTCAGACTATCGTATGTAGCTGCGATATAAGCATTGTCGTAAAGTGTAAACAGCACATTTTGAAGTTCCTTCTCACGTTCAGTTTCGGTGGTATTGTTTTTTTTATAACTGATCTTTCTGACCAGGCCGGCATTATCAGGAGATATTATTTCCAATGTATAAACCTGCTGTGCATTTAATTGCAAGCCAAACAAAAGTATTAACAGAAATAAAGTCTTTTTCAAAATCCGGAATTACGTATCTAAATTTAGGATTTTAAACGAAAACCGGGGTTAAAAAGTGTGGGTGAGACGAGATCATTACTGCCCGCAGGCCGGGCTACAACTAAAACACATTACTTGCCACCCTGCGCGTAGCCTCTGATTGGCCCATAGTATAAAAATGAAGGCAGGGTGTACCGAATTTTATCAGCTCCCTGGATTGCTCAATGCACCACCTGATACCCACTTCCTTTACCTCGGCATCACTCTTGGAGTTCTCGATCTCCTCCAGGAAATCCTGGGGAATATCAATATTGAATAATTTAGGAAGTATGGTCGCCTGTTTTTTTGTGGTCAGTATTTTTAAGCCGGGAATAATGGGGACATTAATATCCATCTCGCGGCATTTGTTTACAAACTCAATGAATTTTTTATTGTCGAAGAACATTTGAGTAACAACATATTCCGCCCCGGCATCAACCTTGCGCTTCAGGTTTTTCAGATCGGCGATAAGGTTGGGTGCTTCAAAATGTTTTTCAGGATAGCCGGCTACGCCAATGGAAAAACCGGTTGGCGCTACATCTACAAGATCTTCTTCAAGATAATGCCCTTTGTTCATGGTAACGATCTGTTTCACCAGGTCGTAAGCATAATGGTGTCCGTTAGGCTCAGGCACAAAAGCGCCTTCTGACTTAATGGCATCGCCACGTAACGCAAGTACATTATCAATTCCTAAGAAGTGAAGATCGATCAGGGCGTTTTCAGTTTCCTCACGGGTAAAACCTCCGCAAATAATATGTGGTACAACATCGATTTTATATTTATTAATGATAGCGGCACAGATGCCAACAGTACCGGGCCGTTTACGAATACTTACCTTTTCCAGGTAGCCGCCCTCACGTTTTTTATAAAAATACTCCTCGCGGTGATATGTAACATCAATGAAAGAGGGCTTAAACTCCAGCAAAGGATCAATACCATCGAAAATTGACTGAATGCTTTTACCCTTCAACGGAGGCAATATCTCGATTGAAAAGAGGGTTGATTTAGCCTTTTTTATATGATCAATTACCTTCATTTTATTAAGAATTTGGCACCCTTCCCGTCAAAATACGGAAATATTGCACGAATATACGAAATGGAAGATTCACAGACTCAATATTTTTTAATCCCAAACTATACATTAGAAAAATTCTAATGCATAGCGATTAAGAAAATAAGGAATGTAGGTGACAAATTAATGTTTACACTTCGCAAAAATTGTTCTGAACAATAGAAACAATTTAGAATTTAGGGCAGGGAATTGCTGATTTTCTAAATTTCTTACTTGGGCAAAACTGGTACGAAAGTGATATTTCATGCGCACCCGCGGTATAACCAGCCAGCCACGATATAGTTACATCGTAACTATATCCGAACTTGAATCGGTCAATTGTTGTACCTACAAGGAAGGCAATGGCATCGTTATTCGGATAGCCCCGCTTATATGCTTTTAAAAGCGGAATCCCTCTGTACCAGACCCCAAATACGAGTTGCCGGTAATACGTGTAATAAACTCCTATATCGACCTGGTCAAACTTGTTTTCACTCCGATAATTAAATGCTGTTGTTACACTATGATTTTTTCCCTTACTGGCGCCATCTTCACCATCTATTGCAATTGGGATTACATATCCACCATGCACAGAATACAGTACAGGTAATCGGGAGATTCCACCCTGAAGAGCTTGATTCGGCTGATTCAGATGACGAGCAGAAAAACCAGCCCATATTTTTTCAGAATATAAAACAAAACCCGAAGAAAAGTCCAAATATTGTACCTGGTCATTACCTGACTGTTCAATTGAAGTAGGTGTACCATAAGCAATTTGGTCCCCAAAAACATATTTATTAAAATCATAATTGCGCATAGCATATCCGGCTTCAAATCCCGCATTGAATGCCCACTTGCGTGAAAGGGTTAACTGGTAGGAATACTGAGCGCCTAAACTCGTGGAACGCAGGTTGCCACTTCCTGCCCTATCGTTAGCGAAGATAAATCCAATACCACTGTTCGTTTTCGAAATACTATGGTCATACGCCAGCAAATAGGTTTTGAAAGCACCGGGTATTGAAGGCCACTGAATCCGGTAGTTAGTAGTGATCCGTGAGCATACATTACCGGATCCAACAAAAGCCGGATTTAGAAAAGTAGGCGATGCGTAGAACTGCGTGAACTGATACGCCTGCGCAAAACAAGTTGTATTTTGCAAGCAATAATTTGCAAAAAAAAGAAAAAAAGTATAGATAATTTTTTTCATCTAAATTATTTCTCCGTTTTACGTAAAATTATTTTACTGATTTCCGCTATCTTACTGCTATTAACCAGGTTCGTAAATCAAACGTACCCTTCTGATTCCCACCGCATAGTATACTCTGTATCCCATTTCAAAATCATGATGAATTTACCTGTTAAGGTGTTCGTATTGTATATTCCTTCCAACGCATTTGTCTTCGAATCGTATAAATAAATCCGGGCAGCAAGAGGCTTACCGGTAGAATCAGCAGCAACTGCGGAACCTTCAACTTTACCTTTAAAAACATTAAATCCAAGATCATTATCCGAAAAATGAATGAGATAAATATCTGAACCACCATAATCATCCTGCCTGAAAGAAGAATAATACCCCGTTTTCCCACTTGCAGAAAGCACAAAATATATGTCATCATCAGGAGTATTGACAGGATACCCCAGGTTTTCGGGTTCCGACCAAAGCCCATCTCCATCTACTGTAGATTTGAAAATATCGTACCCCCCTATATTCCTATGCGCTTTGGAACTGAAATAAAGTGTTTTTCCTCCGGGGTGAATAAAAGGCGAATCTTCATCCTCGGCTGTATTTATTGTCGGTCCCAGGTTAAGTACCTTACCCCACCCGCCGTTTGGAAGTTTTGCCACTCTGTAAATATCCTTTTTCCCATATCCACCCGGACGATCACTTGAAAAATAGAGTACTTGTCCATCAGCCGATGATGAGGCGCTGGGTTCAGTATAATCCTTTGTATTGATTGGACTGGGCAACTCCTGTGGAATTGCCCAGTCCTTTCCGTTAAAAACGGAAGAGTATAAATCACCTGAGAGCAAATCTTTACTTGTTCTGTAAAGCAATAACATTTCTCCATCTGCAGAAAGACCAACACATGCATCATGGGTAGGTGTATTAATATTACCACCGATGTTTTGTGGCAAAGACCACTTCCCTTCTTTTTTGGTTGAAATATATACGTCTTCAAAATATTCCCCAAACGGATCAAGCAAACCACCGGTACTTCCTTTTCTACGGGAAGTGAATATAAGAACAGATTCATCAGCCGAAATGAGCGGAACATAATCTGGAAATTCCGAATTAATGGTATTACCCATATTCTCGATAGTCACATTTACAGGGGCACGCATTAACTCCATGGCCGTTTTGCACTTCATCAGAAGAAAATCAATTTCTTTGTTGGAGAATTTTTTTTGGGCTATGCTATTTTTGTATTCTTGAAAAGCGTGAATCGCATCTTCAAAATTACCAGACAGATGATACAAATTTCCCAGGTAATAGTTGGCTTCTTCAATCCTTGCTTTACGTGCTTGTTCAAAATATGGCAGCGATTGACGCTTATACTGCCTGATACTATACATACAGGATCCAAGATCAAATGCAAGTACGGCATTCTTTGGATCCAGCTGATAAGCGTGTTGATATAATTCGAGCGCTTTCCTGAAATCATTGTTATCCAATGCAATCCCGGCGTCACGAACGCATTTCTTTACTTTTCTTTTCAAATTCTGCGCATAACTTAATGAACCTGCCATGAGCACAGAAAGGAAGAGTGTAAATAAATATTTTCTTTTAAACATCATGGCATTTCAGTTAACGAAGCAGGGTAACATCTCCCGCTCTGGTAATACTTCTTCCATCGTTAAATTTTACATTGGCCTTCCACACGTACACATCTTGCTGACAAAGTTTACCGCGGTAATAGCCGTCCCATCCAATCTTTATATCCAATGTTTCAAAAATAAGCTCGCCCCATCGGTTAAAAATCTGCATTCGAAATTCATCCACCCCGGCTGCGAATGGAAAAAACACATCATTGTCAAGATTAAATAAATTGTATGATCCTCCGTTAGGGCCATTCGGATTCGGAGTAAAGGCTGTAGGAAAGGAAATATCTCCACCACCACTTGTCCGAATACGGAATGTATCTGTACAGCCATATATATTAGTAGAAATAAGTGTAATAGTGTAAACTCCCGTGATACCAAAATGATGCTGAGGATCTACGTTAGTAGAAGTAATTCCATCACCAAAATCCCAGAAATACTTGATAGCACCTGTTGATGTATTCTTGAAATCAACAGTTGGATTATTACTCTGCATGGGAGTTACAGATGGACTTGTTGTAAAATTAGCCTTCGGACTGGGATACGCGGTAATAACAATGGGAGCAGATCCATTATTATTCGTACATCCACCGGAAGTTGTAACAGTTAAAGAAACAAAATAAACACCGGATTGTGTATAAACATGTTTGGGATCGGATAAGGTTGAAGAAGTACCATCGCCAAAGCTCCAATACCATGAAGTGATTGGATCAGCCAAATTGCCAGTAACAGAATTGTCAAAAAACTGAATTGCAGCAGGAACACAAGAGAGATTTGTATCTGACATAAGAGATATTGTCGGAGGAGGATTGAAAAGAATTTTAGTCGAGGAAGTTACAGAAATTCCACAGAAATTAGTAACTGTTACAATATAGGTTGTTGGCTGGGTTGGAGTTACCAGAAATGCTCCTGGCCCGGTGCCTAAGTTTGAACATAAACTGTAGAACTTTGCCCCGGGCAAATTGGTGAAAATCCAATGGCCATAACATTTCCAGGTGTTAAGCTATACACGGCTGCTGAAATTATGCCCGGTGTTCCGGCACAACCGTTTTGATCATATGCAATTACTGTGTACGTAGTATTAACAGACGGTGTAACATTCAAAGTGCCACCATTAATTGCACCGGAAGGTTGCCATACATACTGATAATTTCCCGCACCACCCGAAGCAGTAGCAGTAAGATTAATTGATTGCCCTATACATACCGTATCATTTGGCCCGGCAGTGGTGATAACTTGTGCCGGCTCACTGATTACAGCAGTTGTGGTTATTGTACATCCGTTAGCGTCAGTAGTTGTAACCGTATACGATCCTGCACTTAATGTTGCTGAATTTCCTGTTTGAGCGGGCGCAGTCGACCACATGTACGAATAGGGAGTGGTTCCTCCCGCTGATATAACGGTTGCACTGCCATTGCCTCCGCTGCATGTAGGATTTGTAATGGAACCAATTGATGATAACATGATCGGAGGTTCAGTAATTTTTATTGCAATTGACGTGGAACAATTGTTTTGATCTGAAACAATTACAGTGTAGGTTCCGGCAGTTAGACTATTTGCGATGTCCGAAGAAGATACCAATGGCTGCCATAAGTAATTATAAATTGGCATTCCACCGGCCGCAGTAAGCTTAATTGATCCATTGTTTCCATTTTTACACGAAACAGAGGTAGCTGACGAAACAGAAACAACTACAGGAGCAGGCTCTGTTATAGTGGTTGTTGCTATAGCTGTACAACCCAATGCGTCCGTTATATTAACCGTATAGATGCCTGCAATTAAAGAAGCCGCGGATAATTTATTACCACCATAAGGCAACCAATTGACAAGGTAAGGAGCTGTTCCCTGTGTTACATTTACAGTTGCACTTCCATCATTACCTCCGAAACAAGAAACATTTTTTACTAATGAAACAACACCTGATGGACCGGCAATATTGCTTAGTGTAATAGTGAAAGTGCCTTTTACAGAACAACTTGCATCAGTTACCTGTAATGTATAACTGCCCGGCCCTAGCCCACTTATACTCGCGCCTGTGGATGAGCCCGGAGCCCATAAATAAGAGTAAGGCCCTGTACCCCCGGAAATCTGGGATAAAATTGAACCATTTGATAAACCACAGGAAGGATTAGCAGGCACCAGAATTCCAGTAACCGAATAGGAGGGTTGTGAAACGGAAGTTAACACACTTGTTTGGCAACCATTGGCATCCGTAACTAAAACAGTATAATTACCTGCAGTCAATCCCAAAGCTGTTTGCCCTGTTCCGCCAACCGGATTCCACTGATAAACATATCCGGGAGTTCCGCCGATCGGGGTTACAGATGCAGAACCATCGGATCCTCCAAAACAACTTGTAGAAACAGAAGTTCCATTTCCCGCAAGTGCCTGTGTAGGTTCGGTGATGGTGATTGACGAGAATGAGGTACAACCTTTACTGTCAACAATATTTACAGTATATGAACCGGCAGCCAAACCGGCTCCTGTAGGTCCATTTCCACCCAAAGGTGACCAACTGTAATTGTAGAATGGTGCTCCACCGGATACATTTACCGTAGCTGTTCCATTGTTACCTCCAAAACAACTGACATTTGAAGAGGCAAAAATTGAAGACACTAATTGTATAGCCGGGTTAATTACAAATGTGGCCGTTTGCACACAATTATTCGCGTCTGTAACCTGAACGGTGTATGTGCTGGCAGATAGCCCACTTATTGTATTACCCGTAGTACCACCCGGCAGCCATGTATAATTATATCCGGATACCCCCCCGCTTGACGAAGCAGATGCCGAACCGTCATTTCCTCCAAAACAACTTACACCTGAGGCGGCAGTAGTAATAACAATTAATGCCGGTTGTGTAATTGCCGGAGCAGTCGTGAATGCCTGGCAACCGTTTGCGTCCAGAACCGTAACAGTATATGTGCCGGCCGTTAAACCAGTAGCCATAGAATTAACTCCTCCTGAAGGACTCCAGGAATAGGTATAAGGAGTTGTTCCACCAGCTGCAATTACGGTTGCTGATCCATTTGAACCGCCGTTGCAACT
>JACPDY010000015.1 GCA_016183775.1 Bacteroidota bacterium | reverse complement strand
TTTACAGGTTAAGCACCAACCGTTGTTACCAAACATACAAGCAATTGTGTGTGGGAGTACGAAGATGAAAATTTACGCTCTTAACCTGTTCTTAAAAAATTGAATATCAATGCTTAACTAAATTATATACAGATGAAAACGCTAAAGCTTCTCACATTTTTTGTATCAATATCCTTATTAATTACCTCTTGCACTAAACCGAAAGATGGGGCAGCCGGTACAAACGGCACGAACGGTATAAATGGCAATGCCAATGTGAAAAGCACAATATTCACAGTTACAACCTGGAGTAATTTTCCTAAATATTATTATGTTTATATAAACGATCCTAATATAACAGCCGCGATTATGGATTCAGGTGCAATTGAGGTGTTTTGGAGTATTGATAATGGTACAACGTGGAACCCAACACCTTGGCCAACCAATTCGACCGGTTACGTTTTGGTTCAACAAGCATCGTTGGGAAAAGTTACTGTATACTGGACACATAGTTCAGGAGCTTTAAATCAGGATTTTAACACTTATTGGGCAGTGTCTTCTTGTAAATTTAAAGTTGTATGTATAGCGGCATCCGCTATGAAACAGCATCCAACCACCAATTGGCATAATTATGCTGAAGCTCAAAAAGCTTTGGGTTTTGATTGATAGTTGTCTTATCTGTTGAAAATAGAGCGCTGGTTGTCATTATCAAAACGATCAGCGTTTTTTTTACAAGTGTTTTTTAATTCAACATTCTTCATTCATAATTTATAATTTTCCTAAAACGCCCTGCTAACCCCAATCACCCATCTGAAGGCAAAGAACTCCGGTGCGAGGGCAGGGGTACGGTTTAAAAACAGGGGCATGTCAAAACGGACAGTTAGTGGTTCAACAGTTTGCAGCGGGCCAAACCTTTTAATTGTAAGTGCCGCACCAACACCTGCATCCGCACGTATATTGCCAAGCACAATATATTCAGTCGGAGTGTTAATGTTAATTACACCAACATCACCAAAAAGATAGGTGGAGAGTTTCAGCCAATTTCTGAACAATTTAGGTTGAAATTTTATAAGGTCGCTGAAATCCAGCTCGGCGTTAACTGCCGCTCCTGAAGTGCCTTTATAGCTCATCACGAGGTTGCCATTAGCATCTGTTTCCGGTGCGAGATATCCGGCATAGCCTCTTAAATTCAATCCTCCTCCGTGAGTGAAATTGTTTGTAGTGGTTCCGAAAGTTGCCAGTGATGGTTCGAAGAAGCCCTGAGAGCGGGTGAATTTATTTTCCATCATTTCTTCAGGGTTAGCTCCCGCTAAAAACAGCGATGATTCCGGGGCCCATTTACTTCCTGTTCCATATTGAATAAAGGTACGTGTGTTAAAACTTACTTTTTTGGCGATCTTGTTTTTATTTATAACAGTGAGTGACACCGCTGCATAGTCGTAACTGCTTTCTAATGCAGATGAGCGCATGTTTAAATTAATGGTGCCGGTCCCGAACTTATAATAGTAAATATGGTCGATACCGATGTTAAGGGTGTTATTATAATCTTTCACACTCCATTCACCAGGCAGTAGAAGATAATTAAGTGAATGCCTGTCTTTCCTGTACATCGATTTAAAGAACATATAAACTTTATTCCGGCCTGAAATATCTCTTCTGTCAAAACCAGCCACATAAGCATTTAGCCCGTCAAGTATTTTGGCAGAAAGATATACTGCCGAGCCTTTCATGAACTTATCGGTTGCAGTACGGTAATTGATCCTGAAATTCAGGTCGTCAAACTTATTGATATACGCGTCTTTCGACAGGTTATTTTGTACCAGGCCGGTATTGAGCCATAAAGTAGCGTCAAAAATGTGATGATAATTCATGTAATTACCATTTACATGCCAGCCTGCTTTAAGCCCATCATAGCCGTTATACCATAAGTCAGGCCTGTAAAAAAGCCGGTAGCTGGTCCAGTCGGCCGGGTTGTAGATCTTTGAATCGAAATCCATTTTTATGGGTAAGTGTGCACCATTATCAAGCATGTACGCATCCGCCAAGCGCGCACTAGGGTCGATCACCACATTATTTATTTTGCCTGGAACTTTGATCTTCGCTTCATAAGTTGGTTTTAGCTTATCCCAGCCGATCCATCGCGGCAGAATGGTTGCATCCGTCTTTTTAACAAACCAATTGTTCGGGATATGATATTTATATTCTACGGAGTCTGTTATCACGCTAAAGTCGATTGGCATTTGCATCCGGCCTTTACGTTTGAATGTAATGATATGCTCGCCTGCTTCTTTTCCACTTTTTACACACTGTACTTTATAGTCAATTGTCTTGGCTGTTTCAAACCATTGATCAAAGAACCAGTTGAGATCAACATGTGTAAAATTAATGATGGAACTTCTGAAATCTTCAATATAAGGGTGACAAACTTTCCATTGACTGAAATAGTGTTGCATGGCTGCCAGGAATAAACTATCTCCCAAAACATATTGCAGGTTGTATAACATGGTAGCTGTTTTATAATAAACCTGCCTGTAGCCTCCATCATGTCGTACCCCCCCGTTAAACTCATCGGAATGTGTGTTTAAGGTAGTTTCGGCACCTTTAACAGCATCATTCATATATCCGTTGTAGCCCCTCGTAAATCGTATCAGATCAGGTTCAAGATACTTTTCTACATATTTTGACCTTGGCGGGTTTTGTAGAAGGTATTTGCCATCAATTTTTTCATACGCCCAGCAGGTGAGGAATTGGGTAAATCCTTCATCGAGTGCCGCACGATATGTTTCATTGCTTCCAACCATGCCAAAAAACCAGTTGTGGCCTATTTCATGTGCCAGCAGGGATCGGTAATCGGGGTCTGAGCCGCCATCGAGTGTAAGCATTGGATATTCCATTCCATCCTGTGCATCAGCAACCACCATTTTCGGATAGATATATAAACCAAAATCTTCTGAGTATACCTTTATCACTTTTGCGGCATAGGAAGCCGCATTTTGCCAACGTGAAGCGTGAGGTTCCTGCACGATTGAGATACATTTTATACTGTTCCATTCTACTTCACCAATCCGGTATGTAGGATCAGCGGTAGCGGCAAAATCATGTACATTTTCGGCATAATAGTTCCATGTTTTGGTGCTGCCGTCAGGTTTAATTATCTCAGAGGGCTTTTCATTCCAGGGTTTGGTACTGAAATTTTTAATGTCGAGTTTGTTTCGTAATTCCTGGGGCATTACCTCTTCTTTATTTTGTAATACTCCCGTCGCTTCAACAATGTAATTGTTAGGGAATGTCAGCTGAACATCGTAGTTTCCATAATCACCATAAAATTCATGATCCATATGCTGTTGCGTATCCCAGCCGAACTTGCGGTCGTACACCGAAATACGGGGATACCAATGTACCAGGTCGAAGTGTTTATACCCGAATGCATAAAATTGCTTCATCCTATTTCGGATACTTCCATTGTCGAAATAAGTTTTAAAGTCGATATTGAATGTAACAAACTGGTTGGGTTTTAAGGGCTGCGGGAGGTAAACTTTAAGGATCGTATTGTCGAGTTCAGTCTTCAGTTCCTGCCCGCCCGCACTTATTTTTGTAATATTAGTACCTAGTTCCTGCTGCTGGTATTTGCCGTACTTAACGGTATTGTTATTGTTCTTATAGAGGTCGGATAAATAAGAATTCTTCACCTGGGCGTTATTGTACAAATGAAAATATACGTAACTCAACTCATCCGGTGAATTATTCCAGTAAGTCAATTCTTCACTGCCATCAACAATGTTTGTTTTATCATCAACACTTGCTTTGATCTTATAGTAAACATCCTGCTGCCAATAGCCTTCAAAGGGTTTCCGGTTTTTCCAGTATTGAGGATTGTCAACGCTGCGAAACAGCTTAGAATTACTGTTTGAGTTTTCTGATTGGGCCATGACAGGTAGCACTCCCCTGCATAGAAGGGCTATCAATATTATAAACAGGTGCTTTTGCATGACAGTTAAATAGGGTAGTGAAAGTACAAAAATGTATCTAAACTCCGGAAATATTATGATAAGCGGTTTTTAGATATTTTCACCAATCCCGCAGTATCAAACAGCAGAATTAATTTAGGAGATGTGTGATCGTGTTTTTTTCGCAGAGTGTATACTTACATTCAGTTCGAAGCCCAGCAGCAGTACAATAGAATTAAAATAGATCCACAGCAGAACAATTATCAATGTTCCGATGGAGCCATATAGCTTGTTGTAAGTGCCAAAGTTATTGACGTAATAGGCGAATCCCAATGAAGTAAGTAATGCCAGTATGGTTGAAAAAGTTGAGCCGGCGGAAACGAATTTCCATCTTATTTTTTTTACGGGGCCCAGGTAATAAATAAATGAAATAATACAGAAAAACAAAAGAAAGACGATTGCAAAACGGCCAAACAGGATGAGATAATAGGAGGCCCGGCCCAGCGGAAATTTTACAAGTATTAACTGGCTGTATATGATCAATGCAATGGCAACAATAAGGAGGGTGGTAGTTATTAGCACAAGCGCTAATGCTATTAGCTGCTGCTTGATAGCACTCCGCGTCTCAATCTGATGATAAGTGTTGTTAAATCCTTCTATCATGGCGTTAAAACCATTCGTTGAAAAATATAATGCACTTATAAAGCCGATCGACAATAAACCGCCATGTTGATTTTTGATAATATCTACAATTGTCCCCTCTGCCGCCTCAAACGCGGCTTTGGGCATTACTTCCTTCAGTAATTCAAATAAGGTGACCTGGAAATTATCAATTGGTACGTAAGGGATAAGTGTAAAAAGGAAGATGATTGACGGGAATACTGCTAAAAAAAAATTGAAAGCCAATGAGGATGCACGTGTGGTTATTGCACCTTTCTGAAGTCCTTTAAAAAAGAACAGTAAAACATCATATAAGGGCAATCCTTCAAAGCCAGGTAAAATTATGCGTCGGCTGATTTTTATAAATGAAGCCACTAGCTTAGACTTAGCTATTTTATGCAGGAAGTTACCGGCCATTGATATAGATCATTTGGAAACTTGATTTTTATTACACAGAGTGCCACAGAGAAGACACAGAGGTTCACTGAGGTTAAAGTTTATACCTTTTGAGCCCATTTTTTAGTAATGTGACATTAAAATTAATAAGAAGGCCAATGCTTTTTTTGGAAAATTTCATATAGGTAAGTATCTGCGCCTCATGCACTGGATTGAAAGCATCCACCGTTTTCAATTCAATAACTACAATGTTTTCAACTAAAATGTCAATTCTGTACCCACAATCTAATTTTATTTCCTTAAAAACAACGGGTACAGCTTTCTGTCTTTCAATTGTCAAACCTGCATTTGTTAATTCAAAGGCAAGACATTCTTCATAAGCCGATTCCAATAGACCGGGACCAAGATATTTATGAACCTCAATAGCACATCCGATAATTTTTTCTGTGATTTGATTTAGTTCCATTTTTTTTCTCTGTGTGGCTCTGTGTCTTCTCTGTGAAACTCCGTGTAATTTTTTAATTGTTACGCATAAGATTTAAGACTCAGATCAAGACTTTTTACACTATGAGTCAAAGCACCGATTGAAATATAATCAACTCCGCAAAGTGCATAGTTGCGGATATTTTTTTCGGTAATACCTCCTGATGCTTCTGTTTCGTATTTTCTGTTTATTAATTTAACGGCTCTTTTCAGGTCGGAAATTGGAAAATTATCAAGCATGATACGCTGTACTTTCCCAGCTGTAAGTATTTGCTTTACCTCAGTCATGTTGCGGGCTTCAATCTCTATTTTAAGTTTTTTCTTTTTTTGATACTTGTTTGCAGCTTCAATAGCCTTTTCAATACCGCCTGCAAAATCTATATGATTGTCTTTTATTAAAATCATATCATAAAGGCCAAAACGGTGATTGCTTCCTCCTCCGATCTTTACGGCCCATTTTTCGAGGAAGCGAAGGCCGGGTGTTGTTTTTCGGGTATCAATAACTTTTGCTTTAGTTCCTTTGCAGAGTTGTACCAGTTTGTTTGTTTTGGTCGCGATGCCGCTCATACGCTGCATACAATTCAAGATAAGGCGTTCAGCTTTTAATATTGATCTCGCAGAGCCTTCAATTGTAAAAGCGACATCTCCCGGTTTTACCGTGGAACCATCTTTTATAAGTTGCCTGATCCGAAGATTCCGGTCAACTTTTTTTACAATAAACTTTGCCAGTTCAATGCCCGCAATAACACCATTTTCTTTTACCAGCAACCGGGCCTTTCCCTTTACTTTTGCAGGGATGCAGGCAATTGAGGTGTGGTCGCCGTCACCAACATCTTCACGCAGTGAATTTGCAATAAAATCATTAATGTATTTAAGGTTCTTGGGATTATTGAAAGTAAAGATATTTCTCTCTTTGTTTGTCCTGAGTGAAGTCAAAGGAAGAAGAGCAGGAGAGGCGCTTTCACTCATTTTCTGGTTCAATACGGAATTGTTGTATCTGGAGTTTTTCAGCCGATTTTTTCAAAAGAAAATAAATCCTGTATTTGCCGTTGGTGGTTTCCAATGTGCCAATGGCAAACTGCGAATCATTCTTAGAGCTTTTATGAGCTATACTGAACGATTTAACCGGGTGTTTTGTGAAAAAGTCTTTTACAATAAGTTCAGCCTGTGCTTTGCTGTATACATCTTCCTGATCGAGCACTTTCAAATCCACATTATCTGTAAACCAGGCCGCTATAGCCTTACTGTTTCCCGCTTTAATAGCATTTGCTATATCATCATTGATATCAAAGGCAAACGATGTTTTAAGCCCAATCAGCAAACAGGTTATGAATAATTTGAGGTTCATTTAATATGTTTTAACCAATTAATCAATAATTAAGCCAAAAATAATAGAATTAAGCGAAAATATGCTTTTTTTGTAGAGTATATTAACAGGTTGTTCACAATGAAGATCAGGCTTATTGTAATTTCTCCTACCGATTCCGCCTATTTAAAGGAAGGAATAAGCGGCTATATCAGCCGTCTAAAGCATTATGTAACCTTCGAGTATGTGGAGCTGCCAGCTGTAAAGCGATCGGGAAATTTTACATCTGCTGAGGTTAAAAAGAAAGAAGGGGAGGAATTGCTTAAACACGTTGATCCTTCATCAATACTTATACTTTTAGATGAGAAAGGCAAAGAATATACATCAACCGACTTTTCTAAGTTTATCCAGAAACAGATGAATTCGGGAGTTAAAACAATTGTATTTTTTGTGGGTGGTCCTTTTGGTTTCCCGGAAGAGGTTTATAAAAAGGCCAACTATAAATTAGCACTTTCACAAATGACCTTTTCACATCAAATGGTGAGGTTGTTTTTTGTGGAGCAGCTCTACAGAGCTTTCACTATTATTAAAGGTGAATCGTATCATCACGAATGATATTTATTTTTCTTTTAACAGATATTGTTCCCACTTCCAGGCCGTTTCCATCATGGATTCGATGGAATGTTTGGGTTTCCATTTCAGCAAATTCAGCGCCTTAGAGCTGTCAGAATAAATAGCGGCCACATCGCCTGCGCGGCGGCGAGCGATCTTGTAATTCAATTTTTGTTTTGAAATTTTTTCAAAGGCACTTATGGCTTCAAGTACGGTTATTCCGTTGCCTGTGCCCAGGTTAAATAATGAATAGTTTGCATCCTGCATTCCTTCATTCAGAAATTTCAATGCTTTCACATGCGCATCAGCAATATCACTTACATGAACGTAGTCCCGTATGCAGCTGCCATCGCGGGTTTTGTAATCATCACCATATACACTCATTTCTTTTATCTTGCCAATGGCGGTTTGTGTTATTATTGGCACAAGGTTATTTGGCCGGTTAGCCGGTATTTCTCCTATTTGTCCCGTTATGTGTGCTCCAACAGGGTTGAAGTAGCGGAGTGATGTGGCTTTTGCTTTCAGGTTGATCTTCAGAAAGTCCTGGATGATACGCTCTCCGACAATTTTGGTATAACCATAAGGAGATTCGATGATGCCGATAGGCGTATTTTCATTTACAGGTAATTTGTCGGAATTGCCATATACCGAGCAGGAAGAGGAGAAGATAAGATCACGCGTGTGAAACTCCTTCATGCATTCGAGAATATTAAGCAGGGAGTTGACATTGTTGCGGTAATAAAGCAGGGGTTGTTCAACAGATTCGGGAACTGATTTTAACGCGGCAAAATGAATGATACCTGTTATGGAGGGATTTTCGGTGAATATTTTTTTTGTCAGAGCAGAATCACACAGGTCAACTTTATAATGTTTGACATCAGCCCCCGTTATTTTTTTTATGCGTTCATATGTTTTTTCGGAGGAGTTGCTGTAATTGTCGGCAGAAATTACAGTATATCCTTCGTTGATCAGCTCAATTATAGTATGTGAGCCTATATAGCCGGCGCCGCCGGTGACGAGGATTGTATTCAACTTTTGCATTATTTTTTATTAAGAGATTATTTTTTGAAACAGTGCAAGATATTTTTCTTTATTTGCATTAACCGAATATTTTTCTAAAACCGTTTTTCTGCCGGCCTGCCCAAGTTTTTTGCGGAGTTCAGGTGATTCGATCAATCGGGAAATTTTTTCTACCCATTCATCTTCTGTGCGGGCAAGAAATCCATTAATACCATCTTGTATTATTTCTGTATTTACACCAACAGGCGACATGATTGTTGGTATTTCAATCGACATGTATTGCAATCCTTTTAAGCCGCATTTACCTTTGGACCATTTATCGTCAGGTAATGGCATAATTCCAATGTCAAACGTATTTAACTCATCAACTTCATTTTCTTTATTCCAGGCAATGCCCACTACTGACAGATCAGTATTAACATAGTTTTTATCACCTATAACTTTAAATTTTACCTGGTCACCATATTTTTTTTTGATCCTTTTCAGTACAGGAATTGCATGATCATAATGTTTGATTGTTGTGATACTTCCGCTCCAGCCAATACAAATAACTCCTTCAGGTAATCTGGAATACGCTCTATACAGGTCAGTATCTATTGTAGTTGGCATTAATTCCACATTGTTGTTAAATCGCCTGGCATAATCGGCAAGGTATTCGTTGCCTGCAAAAATAACAGTTGAAAGGCTGATTATATTAGCAGTTTTACCTGGATTTTTCATCCAACTGAATTTTTTATTCGCATCTGAAACATCTAATAGCCATATGGAGTCATCAAAATCATAAATTATTTTTTTTCCAAGAAGTCTCCATATTTTTTCAAAAAAAACAGTGCCGGTAACAAAAGCCTCTCTTTGAATAAAAATAATTTCGTACCCGGAGGAGAGCAGAACATCCGACATTCTTTTAAAAAAAGATTTTACAAGTATCAGAAGTTTTGTCCCTATTTTTCCTTTGCTGTAAAAATGACTATCATCGCTTTCTGAGAGAAGAGGTGAGAAATGGTATGAAATGCCTTCCTTTTCCAGGAACTTCAAATACTGTTCGAACCTGAAACGTTGACTGGGAGATCTGTCCTGTCTGTGGGTGGCTACAAATAATATTTTTTTCATTATGTTATTCCAGCCAGACAGGAGGGAGTTTTTCTACGATCTCAATGTTGCTGAATTTTTGACTTTTCCGTGAACCTGATTTAACTGCCCATGCAGCCATTTTCTTTAAGCCCTCAGGTAAGCTTGTTTTTTTCTGGTTGCCAAATAGCTTGTCAGCTTTAGTGTGATCAGCGTAAATGTTTATCACTTCATTTCTCGCTTCGAGGTGCCTGATATTGCCGGTGATGTTCATAGATTTCATTACTTCGCGGGCAAGTTCATTTACCGTATAGCTGGAATCGGCACCGATGTTAATGATCTGGTTATAAGCGGCATTAATGTTTACTGAATTCGCAATTGGCACTGCCACATCGGCAATATAGCTGAATGCCCGTGTTTGATTGCCATCTCCGAAAACAGTAAGTGGAATTCCCTGCATTAACTGGTTCATGAAAATCCCTACAACGTTTCGATATTTGTCACCAATATTCTGGTATTCTCCATAAACATTATGCGGACGGAAAATAATATAGTTCAATCCGAACATTTCATGCGTTACTTTAAGATCCATTTCAATAGCATACTTTGCTATTCCATACGGATCTTCAGGTAAGGGCGTATTGTTTTCAGTTACCGGCGATTTTTGATTTCCATATACGGCAATTGAGGAGGTAAATACAAAACATTTGACCTTATGTTTTACCGATTCATTGATCAGATTTATACTTCCAACAACATTATTCGTATAATTAAAACGTTTTATAAAATGACTCAGCCCTTCGGCTGCGTATGCAGCCAGGTGATATACATAATCAAACCTGTTTTCAGAAAAAATTTCAGAGATGAGTACATGGTCAGTAACAGAGCCCTTAATAAATTCAGCTTTCGGGTTAATGTTTTCAATAAAGCCACCACTAAGGTCATCCAGCACTATGACTTTGTGACCTTGTTTTAACAATTCATTAACTACATGAGCGCCTATGAACCCGGCCCCTCCGGTGACTAGTGAAGTTGGTTGCATGCGAATGCTTTGTAAGATAAAAGTAATAATAATTATTGCAGCATAGGGCTCTGTGACGGATAATTGTTAGATTTATGTATCGGAGGATAAAATAAAGAATGCGGGACTATTATGATATAACGTCGATCTGGGATTTGGTATTAACCCCCTTCTATCTCATTGTCATTTTTATTGTTATCAGGGTGGTCAGGATAAATAAGGGCAATAAGGGGCATTGGAGTTATTTTTCATCAGGTTTATGGGTAAAGGTATTGGGTGCTCTGGCCTTCGGGCTGGTATATGCATTCTACTATTCGGGCAAAACGGCAGATACCCATTATTATTATCACTGTTCATCGATCATGAAGGATCTTTTGTTCAAAAATCCTTCCGGTTTTTTTTCAATAATGTTTGACTGGGATATTACAGATGAGGATATTGTTAACTCCTTTTCAAATACCGATGAAGTTCCTGATTTTATAAACGACTCCTATGCCTTTAATGCAACCAGGTTATACGTGTTAGTCAATATTTTGTCTCTTGACCTGTTTTTTCCAATGTGTATATTAACAGCATTGTTTACCTATTCGGGGATTTGGAAGGCTTATGAAGTATTTGTGAGCGAATTCCCCAATTCTTATAAGAATCTTTCCTGGTCGTTCTTTTTTATTCCATCTGTGTTTTTTTGGGGATCGGGGGTGTTAAAAGATTCCATTACAATTAGTGCTTTAGGATGGTATGTTTATGCTTTTTATTTTGCATTAATAAAAAGGAAGTTCGTTTTTTCAAATAGCATCAAGTTGTTTCTGGCATCTTTTATTTTGGTTATTATAAAGCCTTATATATTGGCTGCAGCACTGCCGGGTTCATTCCTTTGGTTATTTTATGATTACCTGGCCTCCATGAGGAGTAAATTAGCAAAATTTATTTTTTTACCAATAATATCTGTATTGATTTTTTCGGTTAGCTTTTTTGTGCTTGATCAATTGGGTAATGCTTTCGGACAATATTCATTGGATAATGTGTTGAAAAAAGCTGTTTCAACTCAAAATGATTTGAAAAAAGATTATTATGGGGGAAACCATTTTGATATAGGCGATTTTGACGGGACCCTGGGTAACCTTTTGGTAAAAGCTCCTGCCGCTATAAATGCTGCTCTGTTCAGGCCTTATATATGGGAAATTAAGAATTTTGTTATGCTGATTTCCGGGATTGAAAACTTGCTGATAATGGGAGTTGTTATATTTCTTCTTATTCGTCTCAGGTTTATTGGTTTTTTCAGATACATTGGGGCTCATCCACTGATATTGTTTTCGGTCTTTTTCTCTGTTTTCTTTGCATTATCAGTAGGAATATCCATATCAAATTTTGGGGCCCTGGTAAGGTTGAAAATACCGTGTTTGCCTTTTTTGGTTGCCAGTCTTACTCTCATGCTGGGATTCTCTTTAAAGAATAGAATGAAGACATAGCGTGTATATGTTCACTGGAAATTTTTAACCCGCGTAAATATATTTTTTAAAAAATTTAGCCATGAGCTTGTTGCTGTTTGGTGGATATATTATGATCGCTTTAATCAGGTAAATAATCGTTTTATACCAACTTGTCATCAAGTCTATCAAAATAAAACGCGGACTTGATGGCTTAGTTGGTATTATGCCCCGCGTATTTGGCATTCTTGTTAGCGGCTTGGTATTAATTATATTGCCGCCAATAGACCACCATCCACCGGCTAATATTATATACATGTTCGAAAAGCATTTGTTTTTAAATAAATACGATTTGAATAATTTATTGTTTTCTGCTTTCCTGTACACATTATAGTGATCTTTTGAAACAACTCTCATGTCTTTACTCATGCTATTTGTTAACTGCCTGTATTTAAAAAGGGGGGCGGCAATTCGTTTGCCCTCATATCGTGCACTTAAATAGAAGCAGAAATCCTGATCTGCAGCTGTTGAAAACATTGGGTCAAATCTTAGGCCTGTATTTAAACATTTTCTTTTTAGGATAATATTGCTTGACGGCCCGGGTACCACCATTCGATCCCATAGCAGGTAATGTTCCAATATTAATTTGTCGGTCCCGTCAGGAGCCACTATAACATTATTGTTTTCAAATAACAGGAGAGCATCGCTAAATACCCAGTCAATAGTGTCGGGTTGCAATGCCATTATTTTTTTTTCAAGATTCATGGGCAGCCAAACATCATCGGCATCCAGAAAAGCTATATACATGCCTTTTGACAATTCAATCCCTCTGTTTCTTGCAGCTGATACTCCTTTGTTTTTCTGATAATGATATTGTATCCGTTTGTCGCAGAGATAAGGTAAGATAGTTGCAGGGGTATTATCCGTAGAACCATCATCAATAATTAATAATTCCCACTCATTAAATGTTTGTTGTTTTACAGATTGAATCGTTTCTTCAATATACTTTCCTGAATTATATGTCGGAATTATTACGGAAACAACAGGGGAAGAGGGATTAGAGCTCATTTTAAAAATATTTTATCGTCTATCAAACTATTCAGAGCTTTTACAAAGGTCGGATATAAAACAGAAAACCCCCTGTATTCAATACCATATTTCCTGCACCTCATTCTTAACTGCTCTTTGTTTTCTGATAAGATATCCATGATTTTAGGATGAACGTAATTCGCGCTTGAAGCAGACATTCCTTCAACCACCACGCCGATTTTATAGCGTTCAGCATAAAGGTCATCATCGGAAACGCCTCTGCAAACTATGTATGGAATACCAGAAGCGAGGTATTCGCCGGTTTTGATCGGGGAACGGTATATTTGGGAGGGAGTTGAGGGAATACCTACAATGCCAATGTCAGCAGCAAAATAATATTTATGGATAGCATCATGCGTTGATCCGGTGATCGTCAGGTTATTGGAAGAGATTTTATGTTTGATGCATAAATATTCGAGCTCTTTTTTGTCGTTAGGAGTAACAATAAGTATGTAGTATAACGGGTTTAATTTTAAAAGTTCGCCCAGAAATTCAATGATTTCTTCCTTGTAATATAGTCCTCCGAATTTTCCTGTATATAATACAACAGTTGCGTTTTCAGGTATGTTGAGTTCATTTCTTATAAGACTCCTTTCTGCATTTGAAAAATTAAATTTATTTTCATTTACTACACTGGGAATTTTATAAATCATTCCTTTTGCGCCCCACTGGCTTAATGTTTGGATCATTGCGTTGGTGCCAGTACTGATAACCTTAGCCTTTTTGACAGATTTTTTTTCGAGCATGTTAAGAGTTTTGTACTGCAGGCTGCTGTGTTTGTACCTGTTTGCATCTACTTCAAAATCTGAATGGGGTTCAAATTGATATAAATAGTGGTTGAAGCCCAATACCGCTGAGTATAGGTAGGCAAATGAACCGGATACAGAAGCGAGGGATACTATTGAATTATAGTTATTTGATTTCAGCATAATAAGAGCGGGCAGGGGGGATATTAAATCTAAAAATTTGTTCACTATGTTCAGGCCGGGTCTCCATTTGAGGCTTATCCAATGTATATTCAAAAGGGTTAGTTCGTTAAGTATTTCCTGGTTATGTTCTGATGTGTAAAAATCAACTTGATTTTTTTCTTCGTATGTTATGAAGGTGAATTCATATTTGTCTGGCAGCGTTTGGGAAATGGCCCTGATATACAGGTATATGTTTGATTGGATCAATGGGTCAAAAAGAGAATTATACAGGAAGATGATAATTTTGTTCCTTGCAGTTTCAGACCTGTATATAACGGAATATATACTATTGGCAATATTAAAATTGCGGTAATGATTGGCTACATCAATGATCTTTCTCTGGAGGTTTGATCCGGAGGTATTATGAATGAGTTGGTCGATTTCCCTGATCGCTGTTTTATATTCTTCCTGATTAAGTTGGGATAGTACTGCACCAATTTTATGTTTTTTTATTATTTCTGAATCATTCGAAATATTATCGGGAATAATTACAGGCAAGCCCATTGCCCAGTATTCTCCATCTTTAATGGACGTACAGAATCTTTTGGTTGGCACAGGTTTAACAGGATTGATGGCAAAGTCTGCTACAGATAGGTATGAAGGAATTTGTTCATGGTCCACAAATTTAATTGTTATGGAAGAGCTGTTTATGGAAAGCTCCCTGATGTAATTTTTTACAAGTGGTTCAGGTGCACTGGTAAGCAGTATCATCCTGAATTTATCTCCCCAATGGTCTTGTGCAGTCTTTATTATTTCAAAAATTTCCCTTTCCAGGTATATGCCACCTATTTTCCCGGCATATATTCCCACTACTTTCCCTGTCAGTCCAAGTTTATTTCGTATTTCCTCTCTTTTTGAGATAAGTTTGTCATGATCAAATAATCCAAAATCGATGCATGCCGGTTTCGTGAAGAAATTTTTAATTACAACCCCGTATTTATTTTGTCCATAGTTCCGCATACCCGGAGTTGTTCCAATTATATACCTGGCCCGTTTTGTCTGGCACTTTTCAAAAAAGAATAACACTTTATGCTGCAGCGAATTTTTTTTCCATGTACCGTTCTCTACCATGGCTTCGGCATGTGGTTCGTAACTGTCAATTACAAGCTGTTTACGTGATATTACCGACAAGAGGTATCCTATAGCTCCGGCAGGTGTACAAAAGCAATGAATAGTCGATATTTTTTTGAAAAGGCTAATCCAAAGCAAGCTTAACGTTATCGGGATTATTTGTATGAATGCTTTTATCCCGAAATTTATATAGGAATGGGAGAGAAGATAAATTCCTTCTTCACTGAGTTCCTCTTTAATTTTTTGCTTTTCAGGTACTGTTATTTGATGGATGCTACTTTCAAATGTTACAAGATATATTTTAGCTCCTGGTGGTAATTTACTCCTGATGATCCTTAGATATGGCAGTGTATATGTTTGGATAAGCGCATCCTTATAGCTCCAGTATGTGACAACCAATACGTTATTCATTTTTACCGGTTTGTTTAATCAGAGCTTTTGCAATTTTGATAGAATTGGGCGGATAACATAATATACAAAGAGCCACATATTTGATCGTTTTGTATTTATTTTTTTTTATGTATGATCCTCCGAGCATCCAGTACATATTGGAATAACACTTAAGTTTGAAAACGAAAGATGGGAATGAATAATTCACGCTCAGTTTTTTAAAAATATATAAAATGTCTTTTTCCAGCAGGTGAATCCCAGAATGCATGTTGTTTGAATGTAACCTGTAGAGCCATGTTACCTTATTTACTAATCCTATTTGGAACGGTCTGGCATATTGTAAGAAAAAGTCCCAATCGGCAACATTTGATAGGTTAATATCAAAACCTCCTGTTTTATTAAAAGCTGTTCGTGTAACCATAGTTCCTGAAATTCCGGAGTAATGATCATACTTGCCGAGTAAAAGGTGCCTGAATATATTTCCACCTTTGGCATTGGATTGATAGTTTAATTTTTTTGAGTTTTGGTCTATGGTTTGATAGTTCGACTGAACAAATTCAAGTTTGTGCGTCTGTAATTCCTGAATCAGCAACTCCAAATGTTCCGGAACCCATATATCATCGGCATCTAAAAAGGCTATATAAATTCCGGTTGAGTTCGTCGCGCCTGCGTTCCTGGCTGCAGAAACTCCCTGGTTTGCTTGTTTGATTAATCTTATTCTCTTGTCAGATTTGGTTAACTCTTTAACTATGCCAGATGTTGAGTCTTTTGAACCATCATCCACAACAATACATTCAAAATTTTTATAGGTTTGATTTAATACGGAGTCAATCGTTTCTTTAATGAACAACTCCGCGTTATATGCAGGTATTACAATCGATACTAAATGGTTGCTTATGTGCATATGCGTTTTAACTGAATAAGCTTGTCGATTTAGCTTTATCGGGATAATTTATTAGTACACCCTTGTTCACTCCATGATAAACAAACATACTGCCAACACCTATTCCATTCGCATTTCCGGAAGAGTAGACTTCTTTTAAATGTGACAGTGAGCCGGCGCCGCCTAAAGCTATTATCGGAATTTTTACGGCATCGGCTATTTTCTTCGTTAATTTAATATCGTATCCGTTCATCATTCCATCGTTGTCAATTGATTGTATGATAAGCTCGCCGGCTCCTTTTTCTTCCATCAATTGAGCAAACTCAACAGGGTCGTAGTTGGTGGATTCGGTGCCGGAATAAATCCAGGTGCGGTCTTTTCCTAAAATTTTTTTCTTAACATCAATACATACAATAATTGTAGAACTTCCGAAGTTTTCTGAAGCTTGTAAAATGAAATCAGGGTTTCTGGCAGCATGAGTATTTATGACTACGCGTTCAGCTCCGGCTAAAATGATTTGCCGGATGGTTTCAAGACTATTGATCCCTCCGCCCACAGAAAATGGCATATTGCTCTCTCCTCCAATATTTTTTACAAATTCAGGTGAAATAGTTCTGTTTTCCTTTCCCGCCGTAATATCTAAAAATGTCAGTTCGTCAGCCTTTAGATCATTAAATATTTTTACTGCATTAATTGGGTCGCCAATGTATTTATGGTTTTTAAATCGCACCGATTTTACCAGGCCATTATTACTGAGCAACAGTACAGGTATGATCCGTGGTCTGAACATGGTTATATACGTGCAAAATTTTTAAAAAGTGTTGAGCCGGCATCATGACTTTTCTCAGGATGATACTGAACTCCAAATATATTCTCTTTCTCTATCGCTGATATAAATTGATATTCGTATTCGGTCGCATTAAGGATATCATCCTGGTTGTTAGCAATAAAGTGGTAAGAATGAACAAAATAGAATTCAGTTCCGTCTTTTATCTCTTTCATTAACACGCTGTTTTTTTTAATGTTCACCTGGTTCCATCCTATATGTGGAATTTTATATTTTCCGTAATTACTGATGTTGAATTTTACTACCTGTGAATCAAACCATCCAAATCCGGCACAACTTCCTTCTTCGCTGCTTTGTGCCATTAGCTGCATACCCAGGCAGATTCCCAGGATAGGCTTGCCTTTTATTTTAACGGCTTCGTTTATCGTATCGTATAGGTTCTTTTTTTTTAAACTATCTATTGCTTTGCCAAAATGACCAACACCTGGCAATATAATTTTATCGGCTTCGTTGATAAAATCTGGTGAAGAGGTTATTTCAGAATTTATATTAAGCCAGTCAAGTTTCTTTTTAACGGAGCACAGGTTACCCATTCCCATATCGACAATAGCTATTTTTCCTGATTCCATAAATAATCAACTGCTATATAATGAACCTAGCTTTTTGTATGTAGTGTAAATGAAATTCAGAAATTTTTCCTCATTAGGATAATCAAGATAAGTTTTTGGCGGCAGTTCCATAATTTTATTAAACTCATCGGTGCTAATGCCCAGTTTTTTACATACATAGATCATATCCTCTTTTGATTTCTCTTCTGAGTATGGCTTTTCTTTTAGCTGTTCAAGCGCATTGTCGCGGGTTATTTCACCATTTATTATCTGCATAGAGAGTGTTATTTTCCTGTAGTCGACATTAAACTTATTCGGGAGAATGTATCCCTGAACAAAGCGTGTATAGATGGATTCGTAGTGTTTTCCCCCATAATATTTCCATGTAAACTCCTTTTCAAGCAGTTGTTGTGATTCTTTCTTGGAGTAATTAACGTAGTTTAACGGATACACAATACGGATTCCCTTTACAAGTTTGTAATAAAACTCCATTTTCCAGTTGAAGAAGGGATATGTTTTAAGCGGCTTTGAGCCGAATATTTTTTGGATTGCGCGTATATATTTTGAGTCTTTTGCATTGTATTGAAAAAATTTCGGCAGAAATCCTTCGGTTGCATAGTTACCGCCGCTGATAATGTATTTTATTCCGTATTGAACAGCGGTTTTATGGAGTGAGCCTATAATTGCACAATCGGTAGGATTTTCCATATCCGGAACAGAGGCTTTTAAGAAGGATAACTGGAGATCTCTGAACTCTTCCCAGTCTAAAACAAAACTTTCATATTCAAACCCAAGCTTATCAATAACATACTTAATATTTTTTACGGATGTATCCGAATCCCATCCGTTATCAAGATGCATTGTAAGTACTCTTAAGCCATTCTTTTTTGCCAGGTATGCTGCATAACAACTGTCAACTCCGCCGCTAATACCAATCAGGCAATCATAACGTTTACCTTTTCCACTTTCTTTTATTTTATTAAATATGCTGTTCAGTTTTTTGTCGCTTTGTTCACCCTGGTAAGCTCTTTTCGATGTTTTATTTATATATTCAGAACAATGATTACAATATCCGTTTTCATCAAAAAAAGTGCCGGGCCGAGCATCATCCATAATGCATCTCTTACATAATTTCAAACTGGGAATCATCTTGGCTTTTATTTATGGACTGTGACAGAAATTTTAGCGAATTTTTTTTCAATGAAATATACACCTATGAATAAACCGGCAATTACAGCCGCTTTGATAAGAAAAATACTTTCAAAGAAATAAACAACTGAGTGGGGCAGATAAATCTTTTTTTTGTTTTTCAGGAATGAATTGAATTCGAAGAAACGTATGCGGTGATAATCAAGCCATTCATTTGTTTCGTCTGTATTTTTAAGTAATTTGAAATCCGGGGAGGGTATTTTTCCTATCATATCGCCGGTCATTTCAATGAATGGGTCATTATGGGCATCAATCAAATACCATTTTCCGTCAATTTTACATTCTGTGAGTACGTGCTGCCATTGTTCACCATACAGATAAAAACGCCTGGCCGGTATGCCAACCTGGTCTAATAATTTGATCATTACACGTACATTTTCTCCGCAAAATCCTTTTCCGGATTTCAGCGTCTCTATTTCACTGGCTCTTAAAATAGGCCTGTCCATATTCACATCCAGGCCTTCAAAGCCTATATGAGACTTAACATAAGCGTGAATTTTTTTTACTCTTGTGATCTCATCCAGTTTCCTGGCTTCATCAAGAGAGGTGTTAAATATCTTTTCGTCTGTTTTTTTTAATTCGTACTGGTTGTATATATGATGGCCTAAGCAGTATATAAATAACAACCCCAGAATCAATTTAATGCTTACAAACAGAAGTTTTTTTAATTGCATAATAGTGAGAAAGATCAAAAAATAAAATAACGTTAATAATTTTTAAAGGCAGTTTCAATTTCTTCTTTTTTAAGATTTATTTTAGGAATGTTTAGATGACATTCTTCAAATTCTTCGGTAATTTTTTCTCCCGCACTGTATTTTTTTATCCACTTTTTGGCAGTATCATTTATATCGTTCCTGGATATAAATGAGTTTATAAAAGTATAGTCATCGAAACCTGTTTTCTGGGCAAAAGCAAGCATGTTCCTGATGAAGTTTTCGTTTGTGCCCTCCGGATAGTGCAGCCTTTCCCGGAGCGCTTTCACTTTTGAATTTTCGATGTAAAAGTCGAAATATTCAACATAATTAATTCCTAATATTCTTTTTAAGCCAAGCAGATTGATTAAGTGGGATAAAGTGGTTTTGTATTTTTTTAAAAACGAAAATTGTTTTAGAGACTCTGTAAGTTGTTTTTTTTCATTACTCCACAAAGCAATAGTTACCGATGTTTCAGTAGGGTAAAATACTACATGGGGAGTCCAGGAATCAACGAATTCAATGTTATAAAGTGGGTTATAATAAAACCGGTCAACTTCCATTTTTGTTTCGTGCGTTTGTTTGTTGATCTCAAACCCTTTTTTAAAAACAAAAGCACTATAACCGGGACCTAACGCTGACACAGTTGTGAGCAGCATTCCTCCGTGATGGTGTATGCTTTGGAAGGTTACATCCGCTGCCTTATCGGGAAGTGCAGGAAATATGTTAACGACGATATGAAAATCGGATGTTACAACTACATCAAACATCAATGTGTTATACAACCTTTTTCTATTCCAATAGCCGGGTTGTGAAAAGTTATGGCGGATCACATCATGCATAAAGCTTTTATCCCTGGACATTTCAAGTAGTATTGGAGCAGCCAGTTTATGGGCTTTATACCGGTTTGCCGTACCGGCGAAAACGGAAACAATCTTTTTGATATAAGGATAATCCTTCACTTGAAAATTAAATGATAAATATTAAAACATTGCCATGAAGTTTATACGAAATGGGGGGCATTATTTGATCAGGTATTTGTATTGATCTAATTTATCCCTGTGTATCAATATATAATTAGCCATCCATACTGCATTCAAATCAACATTTTTAATCATTTTCTCTTTGGGGTCATATATGTATATGTTATATCCCAATTCTTTATTAATCAGATCAAGAAGGTTATTTATCGTTAATCCATAACCTTCCAGAAAGAAATACTGTATTTCAACAATCACTACTGGTTTGAATTTTTTCAGGAGTTCTTTCATGCCTTTCAGGGCAAAGTATTCGGCACCTTCAATATCAATCTTGATGAGCGTTACATTCTTTACTTTTGATAACAGATAACTGTCAAGTGAAATCACTTCTGCATTTATATATTCGTCGCTGGAAAAAGCGTAATACAAATCTCTTTCTTTAAAGTCATTGTTCCGTTTGGCAATATGTGACAGGCCGGCACTTATAGCTCCAAATGATTGCCTGGGGATCCTGAACATAAGTGTTTCATCTTTTTCACCTACACCTTTTTGAATGTATGTAACATTACGCAGGTTAAAAAGATCAAGCAGTTTTATGGCAACATCATAAGTAAAAGGTATGGGCTCAAAGCTGTAAACATGTCCGTCAGGACCTACCAGGTTAGATAATTTTTCTGTATAGTAAGCATAATTTGCTCCAACGTCAATTACCTCAGTGCCAGTCTGAATCAATCTTGGAAGTAATTCCATTTCAGGCTCTTCCACCATCTTGAATTTGATATCGCGGTATTTCGCACGAACTTGTATTTTTTTATAGAGAAATTCAGGTAATAACTTATATAATAAAGGTTTTACAATATCTCTTATAGGAGAGTTAACGGCTGCCATACATTAAGTTTTACCGGTTAATAACTGGTTCGGGTTTTCAATATTAATGAGAGATTTTTGCAGCGCTTTTAGTGCACAAAGGTATGCAATTTTCTTCAATTTAAAGGGGTGTCGGTCATCTTAAAAGAGATGGCGTCCCCAGGAAAGCCTTGATCAATAATCAGTTATGTATAAGGGAGGTAACATAAATTAGCTTTTAACATAATAACCCTTTAGGGTAACTCCTACTCCGAAAACAGTCAATAGAAAATTAACTACGCGTTTGGCAAATCGCCCGATCCACCTGTCGTTAATTCTTTTCCTCAGCTTTTCATCGGATGTATCCGGAGAAACAAGGTTTTCGTTTGAGATACCCTTTGATGTTTTGATTGCAGATAGGCTAATACCGGTAGATAAGAATTTTACCGGACGGAAATGATGTTTTATTGCCAATGAAGTCAGTGTTTTCTTGGTGTAATACGATAAATGTTCCGGATATTCAATTATAGAGGTGTAGTTTTCTTTCAGGTAATATCTTAAAAATGAATTGAAATTAGGTGTAGTACAATAAAATAATCCTCCGTTTCTGAGCAGCGTAGTTATGTTGGCCATTTCTTCATTAGGATTATTAATGTGTTCAATCACCTCAAACGAAGTGATCACATCAAAATCTTTTTCAATGAAGTCATCCGGGTTTAGTTTCCCGGATTTCATGTTGATGTCTTTTTTTTGGCAAATTTTCAAAGCGGCATCAGAGTATTCTGTGCCAAAAACTTCCCAACCTCTTTTTTTTGCTTCCTCTAAAAACCAACCCCGTCCGCATCCTACATCCAGTAAACGGTTCGATACTCTGTATTTTTCAAATTCATCCAACAGTAAGTTATAACTGTTAATAGTGAAAGGGGATAAATATCCGGTTACGTCATATGAGTATTTAAAGTAATGTTTACTGAGTTCCTCGTCAGTAGGAATTTGTTCCATGAATACAAAACTGCAATTACGGCATTTCACTAATCCATGTTTTTCATAAAATTTGGGAAGTTTAAGTAATCTTTCAGATCCGCAAATCAGGCAGAAGGTATGCTTGTTCATATCAGCTTGTAGTTAACGATGTGTATATATTTTTTAGTTTGTATGCGCGCCTATTTCATCAGTGTATATTTTTTCGTAGCTATTTTTGATATTATTGAAAAATAAAACACACCGGCGCAAGCATAAATAGGTGTATTTATTCGAAAAAAACAGTTTAATTATTTTTTTCATCTTTAAAGTTAAGGGATCAGCCATTTTTACCGGAGTATATTCTAAATATTTTGAGCTGTTTTTTTCTTTGGGAAATAATTCACATAGTACCAGGAAGCTGATCATGCCATTTTCTTGTCGTTCTAACCATGTATCCATATCCAGGTTAAAAAATTCATTATGGTAACATATATTTTTCTTGTCATATATTAATTTAAATCCTTTGGCGGAAGCCCTCCAATAAAAATCAAGATCTTCATTACCTGCAGCCGGGAATTTTTCATTGAAAAGACCGATTTGTTCAAAACATTTTTTTGTCATACTGCAACTGAAGCCCGCTAGTCCGGCAAGTTGTACATATCTTTCGTCAATATTTTTTACTACGTCAGAACCTTCATACCAGGTGTAATCCATTCGTTCCTTATAGCTACCGAAGGGAGTTTTTCTCATTTCAACTATCAGGGCAGGAGGATATTCCCGGTGCGCGGTTACTATACAATCCCTAAATTTCAGGTGAGTGTCGACGTGGTTTTGAAGGTGATCACTTTCAATAAGTATGTCATCGTCAAGAAAAAGAAGCAACTGATTGCGAGCGTTTAAGGCCCCCGTATTTCTTCCGGCAGCTAATCCACTGCCTTTATTTTTTAATATTTTGAAATTATTGCGGGCAAATAATTGTGCAATATCATCTAAATTATCATCTCCGTCATTTACAACAATGTATTCGACTTTTTCGCCGGGGTATGAATTTTTTTCGAAGAAACAGGTAAGTGTTTGAGTAAGAGAAGTCCTTCTGTTTTTAGTGGATGTAATAACCGATATGGTCATTGAGAATTATTTTGTCAAACTATTAGTCAGGCACAACAACTATAGATCAAAAGATTCATAACAAATTTGACTCCGTGATTTTGTCTGAATAATTGTTTATAATTTATAGTATTGATGATTAGTTATTTATCTGTCCCTTGCAATTTTAATATATTTTAAAATTAAGCTCTTCAGCCTTTGTTTTTAAGGCCGGAAGCACGCCTCTGTTCTTTAAGTTTGAATAAAATGGTTCTTTGCGGGAGAGTATAAAATTATAGTATTCGTTACAGGTTTCATTATCAATGCTAAAAGCATTAAAAATGGCCAGCTTTTTCTTTGAAAATGGTATTTCTTCAGTTTTATATCCAATGGGCAAAGAGGCCCTGTGATTGGTAAGAAAATTAAATATTACAAGATCGCCTGCTTTTGAGGGGATATCAAATATGTCTCTATTATATGGATTAACTACTTTGTCACTTCTTTCATTATATAAGGCCAGTTTTTTTTTTATTTTGTTGATTAATGTGGGTTCGGATAGGTTGATGTCTTTAAAGTAATCAGGATCTTTTTGTGAGCCGGGCATAACGGTAAGGCCACCTCCATACTCATCATTATCCTGCAGATAAATGCCTGCTTCTACCATTAACGCATTTGGTTTCCATTGAAACATGTGTCCCATTTTTTCCTGGGTTGTTGTATCTTTATGCCATGATGTGTATATGTTATAATGAATAGTTGTTTCGGGCAACAGTACGGGTTTGGAGTTAAATATTTTAGATAAAACATTAATAAGTTCTTTGTTTATTATTAAATTGATGATTTCAGGAAAAGTTTCATAAACATTATTTATTACATGTTTAGTGTTGAATTGGTATTTGGACCAGGAGCCATTTTCAAAATAGGGTTGTATTGTGCTTCTGAGTTGATTTATATCTTCCTTTGACACAAAACCGGGAATCAATAGGTACCCATCTTTTTTAAATGAATCAATAGTAGCGTCTGAAACCATGGTTTTCAAATGTATTTACTTTCCTTTCACAAACTTACGTATTATTTTTATTCAGCTGTTATATGAGATACATAAAAGAGTTAGATAGTTTAAGAGGTATAGCAGTGCTTTTTGTTATTGTCAGCCATTGGCTTTCTGCCGATAGCCCCATAAATTATCTGCCTAACGGGCCAATAGGGGTAAACATTTTTTTTGTGCTGAGTGGATTTTTGATTACAGGAATATTGCTCGGGAAAAAGCGATCCATTGAAAAAGATAAAGAGTCTCCCTGGATTGCATTAAAAAAATTTTATATCAGGCGCTCTTTGAGGATTTTTCCCATTTACTATCTTACCTTGTTATTGCTTTTTATATTCAGGAGGAGTTTTGATTATAATTTTAATGAATCCTGGTTGTATCTGCTTACCTATACAACCAATTTTTATTTCATTAAAATTCAACAGTGGGATGGTGTAATTTCTCACTTATGGTCACTTGCAATAGAAGAACAGTATTATCTTTTGTTCCCGCTTACTATTTTGTTTACAAGTAAGAAATATTTGCCATATGTTATTGCAACATTTATCATTACTGGTTTTGCAAGTCAATTGTTGTTAAGTGATATTAAAATGAAAGACCAATTTACTATCACCTGTTTTGATGCATTTGGTTTGGGGGCGATATTAGCATGGCAATATGCATATTTGCCAGATAAGACGAGAATTGTTAATCGTTATTTAATGTTCGGGGCTATTGTTTCCCTGGTTCTGTTTGTAATTGGGTTGGAAAAACAAATGTGGCCTTTTATTCCCCTCAGAACTCTTGTGTCAATTATTACTTTATTTATTATCAGCTATATTTTAAAATACCAGGAATCCTCCAATCCACTGATGTCATTATTTAAGAATAGAGCGTTGGTTTTTATCGGGAAAATCAGTTATGGGATGTATCTATATCATCCTATATTCCCGATTGTTATTCAGTTGAAGTTTTTTGACAGCTATATCAATCCATTTATACCTGATGTTTTTTACAGCAATAATAAAACTGCAATTGTTTTTGTTGAAAATTTTCTGATCCTTACAGCAATTTCGTATTTGTCTTATATTATAATCGAAAAATATTTTTTACATCTCAAAAATAAATATGCATAGCCGGAGTGTTTTTCACGTAGTTGTGGTTTGTAAAATTTTTATTACAAGTTCCAATAATCTTTGAGAAGCTTTGCCATCTGTTTTGTACAAATATCTTTCCGATAATAATTCCAGTTTTTTTGTGAAAGTTGCCGTGTCATTTCCATACATAATGGACTCGCAGAATTGTTCGAATTTTCTGAAGTCGGAAAAGGTTTCAATAATTTTCTCTTTTTTCAGAATTGAGAATGCGGTTTGATTGTAGTTTGTGCTGGTGGTGATATAGCAAAAGGGTTTTCTGAAATAAATACATTCCAAAACAATACTCGACATCTGATTGGCAACAACATCACTATAATATATGGCCTCATATATTGATATCTGGTGATGGCTGAAACTTTTTTGGCATGGAAAATTATTTTTTTGAAGTGCGTCTTCAATTATACTATCGGTTTCAAGAGGATGTTTCTTAATAATTAGATTCCATCTTTTTTTATGGCACATATTTGAAAGAAAAGTAATAATTGTTTTTTTTTCTTCAGAGTATGTGTCATTTTTTGATGTGTTACTGGTGCTGGCAAAGAAAATTGTTTTATCATGAATAAGATTGTGTTTAGTCATGAAATTTTCTTTGTTAAATTGTGAAAAGTTAATTTCATCAAATTTGCAAAAACCTATCGGTACATGGTGCAGAGAAGGGTCGTTACAGTGTTTCCATACTTCAATTGACGCTTGCCCAAGACAGGCTCTGTAATCGAATTTTATTTTACTGTCCATTGATGGATCAAAACTAAATAATCCATAATCAATGCTTATGCTTGGTGTCTTAAAGTACCTGGCAACATCACTTAGGGCACGGCCATAAAAATGTGTTCCGATATTAAGGCAGATATCTGGTTTTAATGCTTTAAATACATTTCCCATCCATTCATAGATAAGATTGAAATCATATAACGGATCAGTTATGATCAGATTTTTGCGGTTCAACCCAATTATAGAAGCCGACTTGTATATCTTATGCCTGTTTGTAAAAGTGCCTTTGCAAAAGGCAGAAAACATATAAAAATGCATGTCGTCAAATGTGTAAGGAGGAGAGTAGTTCTTATAGTCAGGATTAATTCCTGATGACGTTATAACTAATGAGATTTCAAACTCTTTTGTTATACTTAGCAAGTGTATGAAATTTTTAAGAACATGTTGATGATGATCAAGATCATTCAGGATTAAAAGTATATGTTTACGTTGGCTGCCGGTTTTTCTTTTCCAGGAACGGGTCATATACTTCAATTGGTAAGCAATGTTTTTAAAACTTTTGTTAATGAATCCGATATAAGTTTTATAATTGTAGTAGTAGTCAATTGTATAAACTAAGTTCACTTTTATCCTATTTGATTTTAGGAATGTAAAAAGCTGAATGTTCTCATCACTTAAATGCAGATTGTATATTATATTGTTGTTCTTGCCGGATTTTAGTTTTAAGGAAATTTTTTTTAGGAGTAAAATAATTTTAATAGAGTCTTTAAAATTTTCACGCAAAAAATAATTACAGGAAGCGTATAGATTGTACTCCGGATTGTTTATACTCAGATAACTATTGAAGCTAAATTTATTTTTGTTTAACAGATAAATTATTCTGTTTAGGTATCTTATTGCAATTCTTTCTGCAATAAATTCTGCTCCGTTCATTAAGCTGTTAACGGCAACAATGTCTTCTTTTTTCAGAATACTCGTCTCTAAAATATTAGTATCTTTGACCAGGAGGTAATGACCATTTATTTTACTGAAAGTCAGGGGCTTATCGCTTACGAGGATGTCCAAAGCTATGAAGTAATTTGATAATCAATAAAACACAGCTTCAATAAAACCAGCATAGCAACTAAGGTATCGCTTTTTGAATAATTTACAAAACGTATATTGAAATCCTTTTTAAAATCTACAATCCTATATAGCATAATGGCTTTTTTGCCGATTGCTGCGCGTGTTATAACACTTCCTATCTTGCTTTTATATTTATCACCAAAAGATATGGGAGCGATAGGGTTGGCCAGTACGGTAGCTGTTTTTCTTCCCGTTTTTTTTACACTAGGCCTTGAGAACGGATTTTCATATTATTATTTTACATATAATAAATCAAAGAAACTTCTCAATGCTTATTTTACATCTATATTACTTACTATTACCGGCGCAGCTGTATTTTTTCTGGTGATTCTGATTTTTAGCGGAGAATGGATGTATCAAATGATATTTAGTGATCCTAATTATACATTTGAAAAGTACGGTTTAAGCACTGTCTTATTGAGTGCTTTATCGGGGATCAATTCACTTTTATTATTATACTATAGAAATCAGCAGAAGCCTGTTTCTTATACTGTTATATCTGCATCAATGTTTTTAGTAAGTGTTGGAGTTGAGCTCATCGGAGTATGTTACTATAAGTCGGGTCCTGAAACGATATTATGGTTGAGATTTTTCAGCTATTTAATTGTCAGCGCGATTGCATGGGCAGCGCTTTTACTTAAGATGAAATTTGTGTTTGATTTTAGATTTATTAAATATACATTTTCATATTCTATTCCTATTATGTTCTACATTATATTATCCTTAATCTATATGCATTATGATAAAATTTTAGTTGAAAATTACCTTACCCTGGAACTGGTAGCTGTGTACAATCTTGCTGCTGTTACTGCTTTTATTGTTGAAAATATTCTTCAAGCTTTACAAAGTGCAACTTTGCCCGATATTTATCAAAAATCGAAACGTTTAATGGAGAATGTTGAAGGGATAAGCAGAATATACAGGGGGATAGGAAATGTGATTTTATTTACCATTGTTATGTTATGCGTATTTTATCCATTTGCAACTATTCATTTGCTGAGTGAGGTATATTTTTCTTCATTTAAAGTTTTGCCTTTATTATTGATTGGACAAATACTTCGATATTTTTATTGCGTGTATGTTGAACCATTGTTTTTCCTCAAGGAAACTAAAAAATTGCCGCTGCTTAATTTATTTGCGGCTATTGCATCAATAGGATTAAATATATTATTAATACCCCGGATGGGTCTTGTTGGAGTAGGAGTAGCATCTGTTATAACAAGGGCCGGACAATTACTATTAGCGGTTTATTATTATAAAAGGGTATCCGAATTCAGGTATAAACTGAGATATACTCATATATTTATGATTGGCATTATATGCACCTTGTTATTAATCATGATATTTAATTATTGGGGCATTAGCACACAAACTCAAATGTATATATATCTGATTCCTTTTGTCGTTTTTTCAATTATGTCTTATAGGGTATTTTTACGGGGAATTACTTTACGAAATACTTTCTCTAAATCGGTATTTAAAACTATACAGGATAGAATGTAGCCTATATGAGAAAAATACTTTTTCCCAACCATTTTTTTGCAGGCATTGATAACATGTAATAATTGCAGTCGATAGTTCCGGGATATAAGGTCTGTATTTTATTCTATGCCTATTTTTTACGTCCAATGGCCAGCATATTTCCAGACATATTATTTTCTTTTAGAAATGTTTGGAACTTCTCTCCATACTGATTCCATTTTTCCACCAGCATATATCTGAACAGCGGATGATGGTTTAACAAAGTATTGTTTTTGATCAGCCGGTTTTTTACAATATCGGTGTCTAATAATCCGGGAGTTTCTACATGCAGGGTTTCAAATCCGGTTCTCTCAAACAGTATTTTTACGGAATCCGGATTGATTAATGTGAGATGCTCAATATCAACTGCGGGTGCATATTCCTGCAGCAGGAGGTTGTCAAACCCCATTCCATTCGGACAAGTGAGATATACAATGCCTCCTTTATTGAGGAGAGAACTGCACTTGTTTAGAAACTTAACCGGACTTAGCATGTGTTCAAGAACTTCAAAGGCCACAACCACATCCCCCTTTAAATTTATAGAATCATCTTCAATAAATTTTTCGACTACATCAAACCCCTTATTGCGGAGTAACTGAGCTAAATGAGGCGTGGGTTCAATGGGAACAATTTTATTGAAAAAATTACGGGACTGAAGTTCTACACAAAATGTTCCGAATCCAGTACCTATTTCAATTAATGTTCCGTTATTTATATTATGTTCTTTACAGATTTCTATAATCGTATTCACCCTTGGAAGAAATATTTTTTCTCTTCTTACCTGTTCTGTTAAAGGGAAAATATTTTCAGCCCAGAATTTATAGTTCTGAGAGTGGACGTAATAATCTTCAACTATTGATAATGTAGGACGAGGATTGGCAAAAACGGTGTTGCAATGATTACATTTGGAAAAACACATGCCATATTTTGAATATACGCTTATGTGATCGGTGGAATCGCATACAGGACAATCAGAGTTTATAAACTGATCTGAATGCTTCATCATCCGTTCAACATCAAGTGCAAACAATCGTTCTTGCTCTGCCAGCAGATTTTCAGGTCTTATATCATTCTCTTTAAACATGCTTAATTCCAGATATTATCTTTTACCCAATTGTCATTTTTGTCTTTCCACCAAACCCTGGGGTCACGGAAGGAATCCGCCACTTTGTCAAAATATTCTTCTGTCCACCCTACATAGGGAAGCCATCTATAAAGATCCCTGGGTTTTATATGGTCTAGTTTTTTCACAATCTGAATCCCTTCTTCTCTGGTCATTTTACCTGCCCTTATATCTTTAGAAACATGGTCAGTTGCCCGTCCATAGCCAAACTTAATGTATTTCAAATAATCATGAATGCCATTCTCATGCATATCGTCAAGGTTTGACATTTTTCTGTAAGTTCGTTCAAATGGTTCTTCGGCTTCTTTAAAGCCATATAATTCCTGCATAAGCTTACCATGCTCATTGGCTTCCCATTTAAAGAAATTTGAAATGTAAATTCCCCGAACCCCAATTTTCTCTATATCCGTGTCGCCCGGATACATCCATGGAAGAAGATTTTTCTTTTCCAGTTTTTCTCCATAGTTTTTTGCTTTTTCGAGAAAGTCAAACCATTCAAATCCCCTCAGGCAATGTTCATGTCTGTATCGGTATGTAAATTCAACAAGGTCGGAGTAAGAGTGCATACCTCCCAAATCCATAAAGCCGTGTTCGCCCCAGATCATTAAAGGAATATTTTGTTGAACGGCAACCTGGATGGGATAGGTAAAAATGCCTGCATGCGCATGCCAGTTCATGTCTCCCATTATCAGCATTCCCAATCGATTCATTGTTTTTAATACTTCTATACTTGGGGTAAAGAAAATATGATCTACCCCAAATACTTCCCTCATGTTAAGAAGGTTCTTCATGCCTGTTGGCGTGTAATTATTACCATGATAAGTAACGAGGAGCGGGTTAAGGTTATATACTTTTTTAATTATGTGAATCTGAAAGTAGCTGTCTTTTCCTCCACTTACCGGAATGATACAATCATAATTGGCGCCATCTTTATTCCGATAATCTTCGATTAGGCGTTCAAATAATTTTTTTCGTCTTTCCCAGTCAATTTCTGTTCTTTGTCCGGCAGTATTACAGGCAGAACAAATTCCCGACTTATCAAAGGCGAGAGGTACGGCTGAACTTTTCGGACAAACGCATTTCCTGCAATATAACATTTGTGCTGGTCGGTTAGGCTCTATGTGATATTTTTTATCTGACATTGATACCATTCTTCTTTAGTACTTGTTTTACCCTGGAATAACTGTGTTCAACAAAGTGAAACCAATTTCCTGCTGCAATAGCTGAAACTTTAGTGGTCTTTGCAAGCTCCAGAAAGTCATATTCACTACCGGCTCCTCCGCATGCAATTACCGGTAAAGATGTGTGTTCAACAGCTGATCCGATAAAATCAATGTCAAAGCCGCATGCTTTTCCATCTCGATCAATTGAATTTAAAAATACTTCCCCTGCACCTAATTTTTCGATCTCTTTCATCCAATCGAGCGGATTAATAGACGTATTGTTTTGTCCAAAATTAGTAAAAATTACCGGCTTGTTGTCGATGACACTATAATCGATTGATATTACGATGGCCTGTGAACCATATTTTTCGGCTGACTTTTGTATTAGATCAGGATTATTTATTGCAGCCGAGTTTAATGTAATTTTATCCGCACCATTTTTTATTAAAAAATCTATTTGATTCAGACTTCTGATTCCTCCGCCGAAGGTCAATGGCATAAAACATATTTCAGATATCTTTTCAATGATCTCTTCGATAGTCTTGTAGGAGCTTATTTTGTGATCGTCCCTTCCCAGGTCATAATCCGATGTTCTGCTTATATCAATATATATAAGCTCGTCAACATTCCATTCATTGTACCTGGTGGCTTCATTTATGACATTCCCTATCACCTGATGACAGGAAAATGATTCGCTGCGGACTATCAGGCCATTTTTAATATATAGAACCGGAATAATTCGTGTTTTAACCATTTTATTGATTATAAAAATTAGCCAGAACTTTTAATCCGCTTCGCTGGCTTTTTTCGGGATGAAACTGGCATCCGTAGAAATTTTCTTTTTCCACAGCTGCAGTGAACGATTTGCCATATACGGTATTGCTGCATTTTGCTTTTTCATCTTCCACTTTACAATAATAACTATGGACAAAATAGAAAGCCATTTCTTCCGGCTTGATGTTTTTAAAAAGCAAAGAGGAGGGATGGGCAACGATTGTATTCCAGCCGATGTGAGGAATCTGAAGTTTATGAGTTATGGAAGAAAGCGGTTCGACTTTTCCCTTCATGAATCCTAAGCCTGTGAATAGCCCATGTTCCTGGCTTTCATCAAAGAACAACTGCATGCCTAAACAAAGTCCCAGAATTGATTTTTTCTTGATAAAACACTCTTCAATTAATGTATTATAATAGGGCGCATTTTTAATATTATTTATAGCCATTCCAAACGCACCAACGCCAGGGAGTATGTATTTATCACACATTTTAAATGAGTCCGGGTCATTAACAATTTTGTTTTTTATTTTCAAAAAATTTAAAGCATTTGTTACAGACTTCAAGTTCCCCATACCATAGTCAATAATTCCCAGCATTTCATTAATATTTTGAAGTGAGTTTAAACGTGATAATGCAAAGTCAGGTGAATAAAAAATTTATGTATTCATTTTTCTGAGCAAACTATATTTTGTTTCAGCCATCTTCCAATCTTCTTCATTATCTATGTCCTGTACTTCTGATTCAGGAATAATAATAGGTATTGTATTGTCAGAAAATATTTTTTTATTTTTCATAAATTTTTTTACGTCAAGGAAATAAAATTGTCCACAATCATGGTAAGCTTTTGGAAGATCCTGTGAGCGTTTGTTTGAGTACCCGGGCCATATCATTTGCAGTTTATCATTCTCAATTTTTAATGACCTGAATATAGGATAGCTGAATAAAGTTACGGGTACAACAGAATCAGATTTATTATTAATCAGCAATTGCCTGGCTTCATTTAAACGTTCAGGTGTTACAAACGGAGCGGTGGGATAAATGCAGCATGCATAAATAAAATCATTATTTTCTTTTTTGTAATATTCCAGTACTTCTATCAATACATCAGCTGTAGTGGAATGGTCGTCAGAATTTTTTTCAGAACGCATGAACGGAACCTTTGCTCCGTGTTTTTTTGCCACATCAGCTATTTTATCGTCATCAGTCGATACCATCACCTCATCAAAACAGTTCGATTCAATAGCTGCCCGTATGGAGTAGCTGATTATAGGGGAGCCCATAAAATTCCTAATGTTCTTGCCGGGAATTCTTTTACTGTTTCCGCGGGCAGGAATTATGGCAAGTGATCTGTATTTCATGGCTATAATATTATGAGATCAAATCCCATGTTATAGGAGTTCCTCTGTTAATATTTGTATTCGCGGTTTTACCAATAATCTCTTCGTAATATTTGGGTGCTAAACCAAAACCAGGTCGTATGATCCGGATATTATTATTTGTTATATTCTCTCCATTCTTTATATCTGACGATGCATAGATCGATCTTTTAAAAGTTCTTGATTTTTCTTCCTCTTTGCTTATTTCATAACTAATGTGACCAAGTGAAAGCCATGCTCTTTTCGTTTCTTCAACCAGTTGTTTCAACTCGTTAGGTTCCATGGAAAAGGCGCTGTCAACTCCTCCTTCGGACCGGTCAAGCGTAAAATGTTTTTCAATAGCGACGGCGCCTAATGCAACTGCAGCAACAGCTGTTCCGATACCCAAGGTATGGTCAGACAAACCTATGTGACAATTGAAAAATTTTTTCATGTCAGGGATTGTGTTGAGATTGCTTGCTTCAGGCGACGCAGGATAGCTGCTCGTACATTTGAGTAAAATAAGTTCTTTACATCCATGTTTCTTCAATATGTCAACCGACTCGGAAAGTTCATTTTTCGTACTAATACCCGTTGACATGACAACCGGCTTACCCGTTTTTGCAACTTTTTGCAATAAATGCTGATAGTTGTTTTCAAATGACGCGATTTTATATATTGGGTTACCAAGCTTTTCAAGAAAGTCAACTGATGACTCATCAAAGGGAGTGCTAAAACAAATTATATCTTTTTCTTTAGCCCTTTTATAAAGTGCTTCGTGCCACTCCCAGGGGGTGTATGCTTCCTGATAGAGATCATATAATTCTTTTCCATACCATAATGAATTTTTATCGGCTATAGTATAAGATCCTTTGATCGTCAGGGTGTCAGCGGTATAAGTTTGGAGCTTTATTGCATGTGCTCCGGCGGCTGCGGCTGCATCCACAATCGAGATAGCCCTTTCAAGCGAGCGGTTGTGGTTGCCACTCATTTCGGCAATGATAAAAGGCTTATAATCAGAACCGATTTTAATATTGTTAATGTTGATCTCCATTTGTTAAAAATAACCTTAAACACTCTGATTCATTTATCCAGAGCTCTTCACCAATGGTAAAGTTTGCCTTTAAAAAAGTTTTTATTGAGCCTGAATTAGATTTTTTTATATAAGCAAAAATGCTCTCAATTTTCTTTAAATCAAAGTAGTTGTTTGTTGCCAAAGTTAGCATTAATGCACCATATCCTTTTCCCCTGAATGTCCTATCTACTGATATTCCTATTACAGTTTCATTATTTTTCAGTCGGATATTTACAGTTCCAACCGGAATATCTTTGTTGCTGAATATATAAATCAGGTCTGTAGCCGAATTGAGTATAGTATTTAGCCAGGATGTATGTTCGGTAATGGTTATTTTATTCTGGTTAAATGAATTTTTTCTGACAAAATCATCATTAGCCCAATTGAGTAACAAGTCGGAATCATTTATTCCCGCATATCTGAATTTAATCATTTGATTCTGATAATGATTCAAAAATTGCGAGTAATCTTTCAGGAGATCTCCCATCAATTAATTGTTTCTGGTTATTTATATTGTTTTTGATTTTGTTTTTATTTCTGATATATCTTCTGATTTTTCCTGACAAAACAAGTTCTGATTGATTGTTAATATTGCCTATGCCAAATGCGCATTTTGTTTTAATCAAACTGTTATAAATATCAGTTTGATTGTAAGCGGTTATTCCTGTGATCAGTCCTATTCCAATTGCACACGATTCAATAGAAATGGTACTGGCCGGGCATATGGCAACTTCACATTTTTGTAATAATCGGGATATCTGATCCGGACTAATATCGATATAAATCATAATTTTTGATTTGTATCTGTTCGCTAAATCAAACAATTCTTTTTTGTGTGGATATAATTTTCCAATAACAACCCTGATCTTCTTCAGTTTGTCAAATCGCAGGCAAGCTCTGATTATTTTATATGTATTATTCGGCGAATCCGATCCCCCCATATTTATAAAACATTCTCCCGGTTGTTTTGTAATGGTATTTGTTTTCTTTCCCGCTGCCTTTAGAAAAACGGGATTAATGATGGCATATTTGAATCCTAAATAGAGTGCGGTATGTTTCTCATTTGAATAAGCTGTCTTTTTAATGCTTTCAGCATGGTTTATCACAGCATCCGAAATAAAATGGGAATCATGAATATCATCAATGCAAACAATCTTACATTTTTTTTTCAATAATTCTTTTTGGTAAATTGTGCCGAAATCATAACCATCAAGTACAACAATGTCTTGCGGTTTAAGCCTGTTAGCGGTTAACTTTGCATCCAACCGGATATCATCCGTTAAAGGTATTTTACAAACGAAGTCGGCTGATAATCTTATCTTTTTTTCCAGAGACGGGTTTATTCCATTTGTGATAAACCCGGTTTTAAATTTTTTCCTGAGAATAGATGCTAAGGCAATACACCTGCTTACGTGCCCTAAGCCAATTATTGCACTATAATTGGCTCTAAAAAGAACTCGTTTCATGTTTTTTTATTAAGAGCAAGCGGAACATAATCAAATCCGGGTATCATCAGATCCATTTTTGCATTGCAATGTAAATTGTTGTAAATTTATGAAATTTTCACATGAAAAAGCCTTTAAAGATAATCATATCGTTTCTTTTTCTATTCCTTTCCGATATTGCTTTTTCTCAAATTTCAAAAGTCAATATGCTGCTTTGGTTGAAGGCAGATAGCGGAGTTACTTATGATGGCTTTAAAAATGTTCAACAATGGAATGATTATAGTGGCAATAATAACCACTTTGTTCAGGGAACGATTGGAAATATGCCCTTATGGAAGGATTCTGTATTTAATGATAAGCCGGGCCTTCTTTTTAATGGAACATCAACATATCTGGAAAGTTTATTAAAAATGGATTTAACACAAGGCTTTACTTTTTTTATAGTTGGCAAAAATAATTTGCGGAAAAATTTCAACGGATTATTCAGAGTTGCCTCAAGCCCGGTTGATAGTTCTGTTTTGGAATTGGGATTTGAAATTGGAGGAACTGATAACGGTAGTGGCACATTTAATTATGTGGCCAATCGGAATTTTGGTATAGATTATCGTCAAATCAGCAACGCTCCTCCTGCGGTTAGTAATTTTTATTTATATGAAATTGAAGTTAGATCAGACAGTCTGAAATTATTTATAAATGGCATATTAAAGTTTAATATACAGTCATCCGCATCTTTGATTCCTAAATTTATTTTAAATGGATTTTTAGGTTTTGATTATTCATCACAGGCAAATTTAGATGGTGTAATAAATGAGTTGTTGATCTATAAACAAAATATTACCACTGTCAATAAAAGCAATATTTATAAATATTTAAGCGACAAATACTATGGTAAACCTGATCTTGGAAGAGATACAACGGTTACAACATTCTGTCCTTCTCTCGGACCCTATGGAAAATATAAAAGCTATGTTTGGTCAACAGGCGATACTACAAAGTCTATTAAATTAACTAACTCAGGAACTTATTGGATTAAAGCGTTGGACGATTTTGGTTTTTCTCATTCTGATACCGTTCAGGTAGTTATACCTTCAATAAATTATTCAAGTTCTTTCAATGATACTATTTGTGTTGAATCGCCGTTGGTATGGAATACACAATTAAGTAAATTATATTTTACATTTAAATGGCAGGATAATTCAACAGATTCTTTATATACTGTTTCCCAGACGGGAAAATATTCTGTTAAAATAACTGATTGGGCAGGTTGTACTGTTCTTTCGGACACAGTGTCGATTTATACTGACAATTTTTCTCAACAGGTTTCCCTTGGTCCGGATACTACTTTTTGTTCCGGTAATTCAATTGTTTTAAAATCCGGGGCATTTCCCGGAAACATATATACCTGGTCAGATAATTCTACAGGAAGCTCATTAACAATTATAAGTCCTGGAAAATATTGGGTTAATGTATCGGACAAAAATAATTGCACAGCAAAGGATACTATTGATATTTCCATTTCAGGTATTGCTCCTAAAGCAAGCTTCAGTTATCTTTCAAGCGGTTGCAAGGGTGATTCAATTAAATTTACAGATTTTTCTTTACCTCCGGGCGGTAATTCAATAACAGGTCGTTTATGGGATTTTGGCGATACAAAAACTTCTTCATTAACAAATCCTGTGCATCTATATCAGGCACCTAATGACACAGGAGTATTTAATGTTAAACTATCTGTTACAACGAACGTTGGCTGTTCCAAAGACACAACGTTGCAGCTGCATATATATCCGAAACCATTGGTGTTCTTTTCAAATTCATTGGCCTGCAGTGGCGATAATGTTGGCTTTACTAACCTTTCGGACCTGAGAGGATACTCTGCTCAAAGCTATTCCTGGAATTTTGCCGATCCTGCCAGTGGGGCAAATAATACAAGCACGCTTGCGAGTCCCAATCATAAATTTACCGCTTCGGGTGTGAATGCTGTTAAGTTTGTTGTTCTAAACAATAAAGGATGTGCAGACTCTTTAGTGAAGTCAGTTACTGTTCAGCCGGCACCTACGGCTCAATTTTCAACCTCGCTGACCTGTGAAAAGCAAAAGATATTTTTTACTGATAATTCCACCATTATATCGCCTTCTGTAATTCAAACCTGGAAAACTGATTTCGGAGATGCAGGTTCTTCAACGATAAAAAACCCCAATCATACCTATAATATTGCATGGACCTATATCGTAAAGTATATTGTAGGAGCGAATAATGGCTGTTATGATACAGTAATTACACCCCTTACAATTTACAATACCCCTTTGGCTAAAATCGGTTTATCCGGTCCGTTTTGTGTGAACGATAGCATTAACTTAATTGATAGTTCAATAGTGAATAGTTCATCTTTAAATGGTTGGCTATGGACAGTTGATGGTGCCCAGAATTTCACCGTGCAAAATCCTAAGAACCCTTTTTCTAATACAGGAAGCCATAGCGCTAAACTCGTTGTGACTTCTTTGGAGGGTTGTAAGGATTCAACAACAAGATCATTTACAATTAACGCTCTTCCAACTGTCGGATTTACATTCTCTCCTACCTATGGCGATCCTCCATTAGCTGTGAGCTTTACCAACCTGTCAGCCGCCGGCACTTCGGCATGGGATTTTGGTGATACTTTTCAAAGCGGCCTTACTTCACCTACACATACCTATCAGGATTCAGGAACATACACAATAAGTTTAGCGCTTACTGATAATAATGGTTGTGTAAATTCCTCATCTCAGACATTTCAGCTGCAATATGCGAAATATGATATAGCATTATTGCAGGTGCAGGCGGATGTTGATGCGGATAATTTTTTAAATGTAACTGTCAGCTTCGGTAATGCATCCACCCGGCCGCTGACCGCCGCTGATTTTATTGTGGATATAGATGGAGATAACGGGTTTAAAGAATCGTGGACGGGAAATTTAAGTATTGGGGGTATTTCTTCATATACGTTCAAAACGTCTCCACGGTTAAACACTACAAGCGCGCATAATTATATTTGTGTTACTGCCAAAAAACCAAATGGCTTTCAGGATGCTAATTCTACTGATAATGAAATATGTATTGGATTAAAGAGCAATGAATTTATTTTGCCTGAACCAAGCCCAAATCCGGCATCAGACTACATTACAATACCGCTTATTGTTCCTTCAGATGCGGAAGTTGAATTAATTGTTTATGATAAACTGGGACAAGCGGTCAGCGATCGGTTAAAATATTCCGCCATCAAAGGTTTCAACACTATAAAGTATTATACCTATAATTTAGGTGATGGTGTTTATTCCTATGAGATCACCTATAAAAGTGCTAAGGGGGTTAAGAAGTTTGTAAAGTTCCGCAATTGATCTATCTTCCGATCCTTCTGTATCAGTAGTAGTCGAAACTAAGCCTTAAAATCCGGATCGATTTCAGCCTTGATAAGCTTCCTGAGTTGAGTTACAGATAACCATTCGGAATTAGTGCCGGAGTTATACCTGAAACCCTCAGGCACATGCTTGCCTTTATATTTTTTGAGGTATTCGGCCTTATCCCAGGTAGGCTGGTGTGGAAGAATAGCATAATATTTTCCGATGTCAACCGTCAGCATTGCATCCGATTCAGTGATCATTTCCTCGTGGATTTTTTCACCGGGGCGGATGCCAACTATTTTTGTCTTGCACTCAGGTGCTATAGCTTCTGCCAGTTCTGTAATTCTAAAGGAGGGTATCTTAGGAACAAATATTTCTCCACCCCAGGCATATTGAATGGCATATAAAACGAGGTCAACACCTTCCTGTAGTGAAATGTTGAACCGGGTCATTTCTTCATGTGTTATAGGCAATGTTCCGCTTTTTCTTTTTTCGAGAAAAAATGGCATGACAGAACCTCTTGAACCCATAACGTTTCCGTATCTGACCACTGACAAACGAATATCCCTGCTTCCTTTTATGTTGTTAGCAGCTACAAAAAGTTTATCGGAACATAATTTTGTGGCGCCGTATAAATTTATAGGCGCAGCGGCTTTGTCGGTTGACAGGGCTACAACCGATTGCACTCCCGCATCAAGAGAGGCACTTACAATATTTTCAGCTCCTATAACATTTGTATTGATGAACTCGATTGGGTTGTATTCCGCTGCAGGTACTTGTTTCAGTGCGGCAGCATGAATGACAATGTTCACGCCTTCAAAGGCGCGCTTAAGGCGTTCTTTGTCCCTGATATCACCTATAAAAAAACGAATCTGCGGATATTTTGATTCAGGAAAAGTGTGCGACATTTCAAATTGCTTCAACTCATCCCTTGAAAAAATAATGAGTTTTTTCACTTTATATCGCTCCAGGATAGTTTTGGTTAAATGTTTACCCAGTGATCCGGTCCCGCCTGTTATCAGGATAGTTTTATTGTCGAAAGAAAGGTTTTGCACAGTGTTTTTGTTTTAATTACCAAGCGTATTGATCAAAATGCGCTTATAATAGTTCTTTGCCAAAATTATGTAAAAAATGGGGAACTTCTTAATAAAAGCTTGTCAGTTAATAAGGTACTTGTTTTTTTGCCACTAAAACCTGCCGGCAGCCACGCACGAAAGCACTAAATTTCACCAAATTTTTTCGCGGGTTTTGGTGATTTGGTGGCAAGGGTTTTAGCTTTCGTAACCTAATCGGGTTGGAACTATACGACTATAATCTTGAAAAGATCCGTTATTAGTTATAAATTTTTTTGATGTTTAATAAAGGCGGCGATGTCGCTATTTTTTTCCTTACTTAACTCAGTCTCAAAATAACCACGCTGCGAATCGTAACGGACAAATTCCATAAAAAATGCGTTCTTACAGGTTAGCGCACGTTTACTAATCTTAAAATATTTTGTTTTGTTGAACAGGTTAAGTTTGCTCACTCCCAGGACAATATTGATGATTATTTTTTCCTTCAATTTTTTTTTCTCGTCAATACTTGTCCCTGTGTTAAATGATTTATAGAGCGCATCTAATTGTTTCATGCTGTTCAGCATGTACTCGTTGTACATTAATTCATCATGCTGATCATTCATAAATGTGATGTATTCTTTTGAGTAAATTCCGAATTTGTGAATAAGGAATTTTTTTGCGCCAACATCGCCTACAAAGCTTGCCAGGTTTTCATTTCGCTGAACATCACTTTTCATAAATATGGAAGAATGTGTGAGTTCATGAATGATCAGGTCGGCAAGTTCGCCTTCAGATTGATAAAGCATATTAGATAATATAGGATCCCTGAACCAGCCGAGTGTTGACCATCCGCTGGTTGTGCCCAGTTTAGTGTCGTAACCTTCACTTAAAAGTGATATCTGCTGGGCTTTTGCCTCTTCTTTTTTGAAAAAGCCCTTGTATGGCACGATGCCAACGATCGGAAACTTCCATTCCTTTGCTTTAAATGCAAATGGTTCACAGGCTGTTACTACCCATATTGCAGGTTTGTTCTGCTGGTCATAAACAGTAGCATAATTCGGGGAATTGTTTAATCCTAAACTGTCTATCGCGTATTGCCTGACCTCTTTTATTAAAAGCAACTTTGACTTTAACGAATCGGGAAACTGTTTGTCATTCAGGCAATCATCGATCGGACGGGTATTCAATACAATGTGTAACTGACCCTTTCCCATTTTTAAACCATAAATGATCAATTGATTATAAGCCATTAATAATCCAATGATGAATACCAGGGAAATATCAAAAAAAAATTTAAACATAAATTTAAATTTCATTTTTTAGCTTTAAAATTTGAAAGTGTTTATACATCAACAAAATTAATCATCTAAGCCGGCACTTATTCGTAAATTACTTACAATCTTTCATTAATTTTAATGTGTTTGTGAATGTCTCGCGTTTCGTATTAATTACTTAAGATATGTTTTTTTTAGTTTCTAAAGTATTTTCATTTTTTATTAATCCCGTCGTATGGATCCTTGCTCTGTTGTTATATGCGTGGCTGGGTAAACGTGAACATTTAAAAAGGAGTTTTTTGAAAATTGCCATTATCCTTTTCGTTGTGTTTTCAAATCCGTTTTTGTTTGATGAGGCCATGCGTTTATGGGAGGTGCCGGCGCTATCTGCAGATCGGTTACCAGTATATGATGCCGGCATCGTGTTGGGCAGCACTATCCATTTTGATCCCAAAATTAACAGGATACAATTTTTACAGCAAAGCGACCGGCTCTTCCAGGCTGTTGAATTGTACAAAAAGGGTAAAATAAAAAAGATCATATATTGCGGCGGCTCCGGAAGCTTGTTGCATCCGGATGAGAAGGAAGGCGTTTGGATAAAACGGTACCTGACCCTGATAGGTATTCCGGAACAGGATATTATTATTGAAAATGATTCGCGCAATACACATGAGAATGCGGTTTTCACAGCGCCCATTTTACAAAAAGAAGTGCCGAATGGTAAATACCTGTTGATCACATCGGCCTGGCATTTACGAAGGGCTGTAAAATGCTTTGAAAAAGAGAGAGTAAAGACAGACCCATACAGTGCCGACAGAATGAGCGGACCACGCAAGTTTGAATTAGATCATTTGCTCTTGCCCAATGCTTATACATTGGCCAATTGGTATATCCTAAATCATGAATTGATAGGATACTTTAGTTATAAAATTACCGGATATATTTAACCCAACTTATGCAGTAGAAGGCGAAGAATGAGCCGAACTATCTGCATTAGTTGGGTTTATCCCGACTTAGAAAATCACCTTTTCGGTGAAACAAAGTGCAGCCGAAACGGTTGATTTTCTTAATCGCTATGCATTAGATTTTTCTAATGCATAGTTGGGGTTTAAAGGTTGGTTAACTGCTCTTCGATGGCTTTTATTTTTGCTTCTGCGTCTGCCTGTTTCTGTTTTTCAGTTTGTATTATTTCGGGTTTGGCATTGGCAACAAATCGTTCATTTGCCAGTTTGGCGTGTACCGATCTTAAAAAGCCTTTGTTGTATTCCAGTTCTTTTTGCAGGCGTTCTTTTTCAGCTTTTGGGTCAATATTTGCTAAAACAGGTATATGGCATTCAAATTGTTTAACAACAAAGGAAATGCTGTTAGACGGTTTATCTTCGCTGTATATTATTTCGGATAGGTTACAAAGTTTGCAGATCAGGTTGTCCCAATGCCTGCTTGCGTTTTCAGGTAGAACTTTAATTGTTAGGCTTCTTATCCCTCTTATCGAATTCACAACTTCGCTGATCACAGTAAATTCGTTCAATCGTGATTGATCTAATTGCCCATTGGTTGGCCATTCGGCGACGATAATACAATCCTGTTCAGTTCGTTCATTCAGTAGATGCCAGATATCTTCTGTAATAAATGGCATGAAAGGATGCAATACTTTTAAAATATTCTCAATGAAACCAATTGAAGCGTCATAAGTCGTTTTATCGATAGGCTTACTTTGTCCATCAACGAATTCCGGTTTGATCATCTCGAGATACCAGGAGCAGAAGTCATCCCATACAAGTTTATAACTGCTCATTAAAGCCTCACTCATACGGTATTTGCTGTAGTGGTCGTTTATTATTTCCAATTGCTCATTAAAGCGGGCATTGAACCATTCAATGGCTGTTTTATTGGCTTCGGGTTGTTTGGAAGAGGGATCAACATTCCAACCTTTGATGAGACGAAAAGCATTCCACACCTTATTAGAAAAATTCCGTCCCTGTTCACAAAGCGATTCATCAAAAGGCAGATCATTGCCGGCAGGGGAGGCGAGGAGCATGCCTACCCGAACGCCATCGGCCCCGTGCTTTTCGATCAGATCCAGTGGGTCAGGAGAATTGCCCAATGATTTGGACATTTTACGGCCTTGTTTGTCGCGTACAATCCCGGTGAGGTATACATTTGAAAAAGGCTTTTCACCCCTATATTCATATCCGGCAACGATCATCCGTGCAACCCAAAAAAATAAAATTTCGGGAGCGGTTACAAGGTCGTTTGTGGGGTAGTAATACTTAATATCAGCGCCTTCAGGATATTTAAATCCATCAAACACGCTAATGGGCCAAAGCCATGAGGAGAACCAGGTATCTAAAACATCTTCGTCTTGCTTTATATTTTCAATTCTTAATTCTCCATTCTTAATTCTTAATTTTTCAATGGCTTGTTCTTTTGTTTTTGCAACAACGTAATTTCCCTTTTCATCGTACCAGGCCGGGATCCGTTGTCCCCACCATAATTGACGGCTGATGCACCAGTCATGTACATTTTCCATCCAATGTTTGTATGTATTGATAAATTTATCCGGGATCAGTTTTACATTTCCATTCACTACATTTTCCAATGCAGGCTTCGCTAATTTATCCATCTTTAGGAACCACTGCAGGGATATCCGGGGCTCAATAACTGCATCAGTTCTCTCAGAATAACCTACTTTGTTTTTGATCTCTTCAACCTTAACAATTTGGCCCATGGCCTCAAGGTCTTTCGCAATTTTTTTACGAACAACAAAGCGGTCTTCGCCTATATAGAAACCTGCCTCAGGACTCATTCTGCCATCAAGAGAAAGAGTATCAATTACTTCAAGTTTGTATTTAATACCTAGGTTATAATCATTAATATCATGTGCCGGTGTAACCTTTAACGCGCCTGTACCAAAAGCTAGGTCTATATAGGAGTCAAAAATTATCGGAACAAGCCTATTTACAATAGGCACGATCGCTTTTTTATCTTTCAGGTGTTTGTAGCGTTCATCGTCAGGATGAACACAAACGGCAGTATCGCCTAAAATGGTTTCAGGACGAGTTGTTGCAACGGTTATCCATTCATTTGTGCCTTCGATTTGATAGCGCACATAATATAATTTCGAATTTACCTCTTTGTGGATCACTTCTTCGTCCGATACAGCGGTTAATCCGACCGGATCCCAATTCACCATGCGATGGCCGCGGTAAATATGACCTTTTTTATGCAAGTCAATAAATACATCAATAACTGCTTCACTCAGGTCATTCTCCATCGTGAAACGGGTACGATCCCAATCGCAGGAGGCCCCAAGTTTTTTCAATTGTTCGAGAATGATCCCTCCATATTTTTCTTTCCATTCCCAGGCATATTTTAAAAATTCTTCACGGGTCAGATCAGCTTTTTTTATGCCCTTTTCTTTGAGCATGGCAACAACTTTAGCCTCTGTTGCAATGGATGCATGATCGGTACCCGGAACCCAGCAGGCATTTTTACCCATCATACGGGCCCTTCTGATCAATACATCCTGTATAGTATTATTAAGCATATGCCCCATATGCAATACTCCCGTAACATTTGGAGGAGGAATAACAATTGTATAAGGTTCGCGCTTATCCGGAACCGATCGGAAGAATTTGTGTTTCAGCCAATAGCTATACCACTTGCCTTCGGTGCTTTTGGGATTATATGTTTTAGGGATCTCCATAAATAGTACTTTTTCAGAGCGGAAAACGGGACTCGAACCCGCGACCCTCAGCTTGGGAAGCTGATGCTCTACCAACTGAGCTACTTCCGCTTGATTTTATCAAAGCAAAACTACTAAAATTACTTTGTTTTGGTAATATGGCATGATTTTGGCAGAAATATTTTGTGTGGAATTTTTATTACTTTTGAGTTGCTAAAAAAATCAATCATGAAGTCAGTTTTTTTATCGTTAGCAGTTGTTTTTGCTGGGTTTCTGAAATTGAGTGCGCAGGAGAATGTACCGCCTAATCCAAATGCTGCAGAAATAGTTTTTGAAAGCGACCAGCACGATTTCGGTACTTTAAAACAAGGGGCCGAATGCGCCGTTGAGTTTAAATTTAAAAACACCGGAAAGGAGCCCTTGTTAATAAGTAATGCGCAGCCATCCTGTGGTTGTACAGTGCCCCAGTGGCCTAAAGAGCCCGTTAAACCCGGAGACACGGGGGTGATAAAAGTTAAGTATGATTCGAACAGGGTAGGGCCGTTTGAGAAAACGGTTACCGTTACCTCAAATGCGAAAACACAGCAAAAGGTGGTCAGAATAAAGGGTAAAATCGAAGCCAAACCTGTTGAAGAAGCTTTTCCAAGTAATGGTATGAGTAAAAGTGGCATACCTTTTGAGGGTAAATAAGTAAAACAAATCAATAACCATAAAAACACACGCAACTATGAAAAAAGTAATCTTGTCACTCGGGTTTATGTTGAGCATGGCCCTGGTAGGAGTAATACAAGCGCAGGGTACAACTACAGCTGATCCGACCAATCCAAATGCAGCTGATATTGTATTTGAAACTGAAGTTATCGATTATGGCACTATTGAGCACAATGCGGATGGGAACCGTGAGTTTAAGTTCAAAAATACTGGTAAAGAACCGTTAATCATTTCTAATTCCACAGGCTCATGCGGATGTACAGTACCTACTTGGCCTAAGGAGCCCATTAAACCGGGAGAAACAGCTTCAATTAAAGTTCACTATGCTACAGATCGTATCGGCGCATTTGAAAAGACAGTAACTGTTACATCAAATGCTAAAACACCATCAAAAGTGTTGAAGATCAAAGGGACTGTTAAGCCTGACCCAACTCCTGCAGCTCCGGCCGCACCAGTTACTCCGGCAACAACAACTACACCGGAGACCCCGAGAAAATAATTCAGAGAAATTTATCCGAACAAAACCGTTCCGATATGATCGGAACGGTTTTGTTTTTAGGCATTTTCAATAAAAATATGAATCTTTGCATTTCCAAAAACAATATAAACAATGCCGAAAATTTCTAAAAAGGGATTAAGTATGCCCGCTTCGCCAATACGTAAGCTGGTTCCTTATGCTGAAAAAGCCAAAAAGGATGGACGTATTGTCTATCACCTCAATATTGGTCAGCCAGATATTGAAACACCTAAAGTAATGCTTGATGCTGTTAAGAAAGCCGATATTCCTGTCATAGAATATTCTCATTCGGCAGGTAATGAATCATACCGGAAGAAACTGGTTAGCTATTATAAGTCTTATAAGATTGATCTGGATTTTTCCGAAATCATGATTACTACCGGAGGCTCAGAAGCATTGTCAATAGCAATGATGACCTGTTTTAATACAGGTGATGAAGTTATTATTCCCGAACCATTTTATGCCAACTATAATGGATTTGCCTGTGCCGCTGACATAGTTGTCAAGCCGATCCGTTCATATATTGAAACGGGGTTTGCGTTACCGCCGATCAGCGAATTTGAAAAGTTGATCACTCCTAAAACAAAAGGAATAATAATTTGTAATCCCGGCAATCCAACAGGTTATTTGTATTCAAAACAAGAGTTAGAGTCATTACGGGAGTTAGTGCTGAAGTATGACCTGTTCTTATTGTCTGACGAAGTATATCGTGAGTTTTGTTATGATGGGAAGGAATATGTTTCAGTAATGCATTTGAAAGGGATTGAGCAAAATGTTGTTATGCTCGATTCGATATCCAAACGTTACAGTGCCTGCGGGGCCAGGATAGGAGCCCTTATTACAAAGAATAAAGAAGTGATGAGTGCCTCTTTGAAATTTGCGCAGGCCCGTTTAAGTCCGCCTACATACGGACAGATAGGTGCGGAAGCAGCAATTGACACACCAAAAGAATATTTTGAAAAAGTTAAGAAAGAATATGTTGGTCGCAGGGATTTTGTGATTGAGGCGCTCAATAAGATGGAAGGTGTGCTGTGTCCCAGGCCAATCGGCGCTTTTTATTGTATTGCCCGTTTGCCGATTGATAATTCAGATAAGTTTTGCCAGTGGTTACTTGAAGATTTTAACCACAATGATCAAACAGTAATGATGGCGCCCGCTACCGGTTTTTATTCTACACCGGGTGCCGGTACTGATGAGGTACGCATTGCGTATGTTTTAAATAAGCAAGCCTTAAAGAATGCGATGGAGTGCCTTGACGCGGCATTAAAGGTTTATCCGGGAAGGAAAATTGTACAGACAAAAAGTGCTATTGCATAGCTATTGGTAAATTGTTTTTGCCTGTTATTTTACCATATAACCTTCCTTTTTACATATTTGTCGGATTAATCAGTAGATAGGGCTATTTTTTGCCAAATCCCTTGTTGTTTAAGGATTTCTTTTCTAGTTTAGAAATTCATGCAAGGACCATTCAAGCGACTTTTTACAACCCTTTTTTGTTTTCCTCTGATTGTCTTTGCAGGTGAAAAAAAATCTTCTGCTCCTGTCGATACAAGTGTCCGTACTATTAATGTTGAACAAATAGCGGCCGGAGATTCTGTCCGCAGTTTCATTCGGTCCATGAATCAGCAGCAGCTGTATTCACTGGTTGATTTTCTGTTTGAAATGGATTCAATCCCGGTTGAGCTGGTTGATGAGATTAATTCCGTTGTAAAAAAGCATAAGTGTGAACTGGTAGCGGCGGTCGAGAAGCAGAATGACTGGGACGAAAAGCATATTTTTTCAGTGAAAGAATTGACAGAAAGGCTGGATACAACCTGTGTTATCAGTCTTATAGATGAACAGCATATGGGATACTCTTTGCCGATCGTAGGGGTTATTACTTCAAAGTTCGGATGGAGAAAAACAGCCAACCATAACGGTGTGGATATAGATCTTAACAAGGGGGATAAAGTGGTAGCTGCCTTCGATGGTGTTGTACGTTTTGCAAGATTCCAGGGAGGATTTGGTAACGTGGTTATTGTAAGGCACGCCAATGGCTTGGAAACGCTATACGCGCATTTAACAAAGATAAAGGTGAAACCAGGCCAAGTTGTGAATTCAGGGGATTTGCTGGGACTGGGTGGGTCAACTGGGCATTCAACCGGCACTCATTTACATTTTGAAATTCGCTTTAAAAGTAAACCAATTAATCCAATGTATCTGTTTGAATTTGCTGAGCAAAAATTGGTAAGTGAAAGATTGATCATTAAAAGTACCCGTTTAGGTTTGTCGGCATATCCTCCTGATATTAAGGAGTATATAGCAAAAAAAGGGGATACTGTTTTTGATGTGGCCAAACATTTTGGCGTTTCGGCAAAAGCACTTGCTTTGCAAAATAAAATAAGTCAGTGGTCGCGACTGAAAGCCGGTCAAAAAATTGTAATAGGATAAATATCATTTTACTTTCCTTCCTGCTGCAGTTTATTCAGGCATCGCATGAACGCGTCTCTTATCCCTTCGTATTGCGATTCTCTTCCGTAATTATGCGATTGATGTGATTCGTGGATCGCTTCATTTGCGTACTCGATCTGGTCGTTCAACCATTTGAGCACTTCCTGCAATTGTTCCCTGTTCATAGCATATAGGGTGTTTAGTTTATTATTTTCCGGCTATTTTTCAAGCCTTGCTAAAACCGGCATTTGCTCCCGTATACGTAAAACATTGCGGTAATGTTCCACTCTGATCAAAATTTCTTTCACATAATTATAAGGCTCTTCACCGCGGCAGTAGCCATACTTAACAATATCATCATTATAGTATTTTGGTTTGGCTTTATTAAGCAGGTAAAAGTCTACATTGTTATCCCAAAGGTCCGGGTCTTTGTCATACTTGGCTGCAAGGTTGCGGGCATCTATTACGTGGCCAAGCCCTACATTATAGGAAGCCAGAACAAATTTTATACGTTCAGCTGAGTCGGATATAAAATCTCTCCAGTATTTGTTTAAATGTATAAGAAAATTTGTTCCTGCCTCAATATTCTGAACCGGTGAGGCGATCAGGGTGTCCATGCCGAAACGTTTGGCTGTAGCCGGTATCAGTTGCATAAGGCCGGAAGCCCCTGCCCATGATTGCGCGTCGGGATTAAAATTCGACTCCTGGTATATCATAGCTGCCATAAGCCGCCAGTCCCATCCTAATTTTTTGCTGTATTTCCGTATGGCATGGTCGTAAGGTGAAAGGGAGCCTCCGTTTGAACAGAAGAATTCGCTCTCCATGCGCTCGCCGGCTGCTCTTTGATTTATATAGTACTTGGTGAATATTGCAGTCTGCAGCGACCTGTTCTTTTTATTGATAAGCCATTCATTTATGCTGTTTAACAGTTTTGGAGATCTTTTGCTGACAGCCCAGGCTATTTTTTGCGGAAAACTAATGGCTGTTTTTATATCAATATTATCATAGTAGGTTTGATTGATCATGGCTACATTTTCGTCCACAACAGTATAATCGATATATCCTTTAGCAACGAAACTGATGAGTTCTTCGCTATCCAGATTCCCGGTTGCTTCAGTGATCCTGATTTCTCCGCCTATCTCTTCCGAAAGACTTTGCAAGCGTGTATAAAATGAAGAGGCCTTTCGTACATGGATATTTTTACCTATCAGTTCATTCAGGTTTCTGATAAATTTCTTTTCGAGAGCCGGGCTTGTCATCTTTTGCCAGCCATCAGGTTTGCGCTGTACCAATACTTGTCTTGTTTGCAGCAGGGGGGTGGTAAAGTTGACTATTTTGTTCCTGTCGTTGGTAACAGTGAGGTTAGCGGCGGCGATATCAGCCTTACCCGCATTTAGTTCGTCTAGGATCGTATTCATGTCATTTATAACGATCATTTCCAACTCAACACCAAGATATCCGGCATAGGCCGAAAGCATTTCATAATCGTAACCCAAAGGTTCTCCTTTATAAACGAAATAGCTGGTAGAGTTATTTTCGGCCAACACAACCAGTTTGCCCTTATTCTTTATCAATTCAATATCTGAAAGCTTGTTCATGCTGGCAGTATCTGTTGTTCTGCTGAGTTTTTTTATTCCTCTTACACACTCGCGCGTTTGTACAACAAGGATCACCATCATTGCCATCAGAACATGTCGTATTTTAAGCAGCTTGATAACCATTTTTCCATCCTTTTACTTCAATACTTATTATTTTTTACGTATTAAGAATGGGTGGAGTTTCACTAAAGTGTGTAAATCAGTAGAATGATTACGATGAAAAGAGGAGTTAAAGAGACGTGCATCATTGCAACTACCTGGTATTGAGGATAAAATATAATGACACCTCTTAAAAGATAAGGCCAGGATTTATATATTAAAAATTATTCACAAAAGGGTGCTTTTTGGGTGTATTATGCCATCAAGATATTGTAATTCAAATAGTTGCAATTATATATTCCGACTATAACGGCACTCATAGCGACAGGTAAGTTTTTCGGGTGGAAAAGCGTGAAAACACCCGATTCCAGATCAGATCCGGTGGAAGTCCGACAGGTTATTACTTTCCTTAAACAGAAATTAACAACCTGTTAAAAAAGTATTATATATTTTTTGATCTACACCATAAAAATGGCCTACATTTGTCAAATTAAGTTCATTATTTTAATGTACCCCCTAAAAAATAGGGGGTAAAGTATAGAAAAGTCATTTTTTATAAAATAAGTCGTAAATTTTTAAATCTTTAATCCTAAATCTTTTCTACTCATGGCCATTCACAGATTTAAAGCATTAGAAGAAGTGTTGAGTCGTACACCAATTAATATTGAGCTGCCATCCGATAATGTTTCGGATTATTATGGTAAGAATGTTTTTGGTCGTGATGCTATGCGCGAATACCTTTCGGGCGAGGCATACAGCAGTGTGATGTCGGCAATTGATACCGGCAGTAAAATTGAGCGCAAAATGGCGGACCAGGTCGCTGCCTCCATGAAAGCCTGGTCAAAAACAAAAGGTGTAAGTCATTATACGCATTGGTTTCAACCATTAACAGGAACTACTGCTGAAAAACACGATGCGTTTTTTACACCAATCGAAGGTGGTCGTGCTATAGAAAATTTTGGCGGCGACCAGTTGGTGCAGCAGGAGCCGGATGCATCCAGTTTTCCGAGCGGAGGTATACGCAACACTTTCGAGGCGCGCGGTTATACTGCTTGGGATCCAACATCACCCGCATTTATCATTGGTAAAACACTTTGCATCCCCACGGTATTTGTATCCTACACAGGTGAGGCCCTCGATTTTAAAACACCTTTATTAAAAGCTCTTCATGCGCTTGACAAAGCCGCTACTGAAGTGTGCCAGTATTTCGATAAGAATGTTAGCAAAGTATCTGCAACCCTTGGATGGGAGCAGGAATACTTTTTAGTTGATACCGCCTTGTTTAATGCGCGCCCGGATCTTATTATGACGGGTCGTACGCTGTTCGGTCATGCGCCGGCAAAGGGTCAACAACTGGAAGATCATTATTTCGGAAGTATTCCCGACAGGGCCACATCATTTATGCGCGAGTTGGAAGTGGAGTGTTGGCTGCTGGGTGTTCCTATTAAGACCCGTCACAACGAAGTTGCACCAAATCAATTTGAGTGCGCTCCTGTATTCGAAGAATGTAATCTTGCTGTCGATCATAACCAGCTGTTGATGGATGTGATGGAAAAAGTGGCAAGGCGTCATAACTTCCGTGTGTTACTGCATGAGAAACCTTTTGCCGGTGTTAACGGAAGCGGTAAGCACAATAACTGGAGCCTGGGCACCAATACCGGTAAAAATTTATTGAGTCCGGGCAAAACGCCTAAAACGAACTTACAGTTCTTAACTTTTTTTATTAATACGATCAAGGCGGTAAATGATAATGCCGATCTGATGCGCGCAAGTATCGCTTCGGCGAATAATGATCACCGCCTGGGTGCCAACGAAGCGCCTCCGGCTATCATGTCCATATTTATTGGTTCGCAGTTAACGCAAGTGTTTAACGATTTGGAAAAAAAGGTTAAGTCAGGAAAAATGACACCTGACGAGAAAACGGCTTTGAAATTAGGTATCGGTAAGATCCCGGATATTTTGCTTGACAATACCGATCGTAACCGCACATCTCCATTTGCGTTTACAGGTAATAAGTTTGAGTTCCGTGCTGTCGGCTCATCAGCTAATTGCGCAGGAGCGATGACGGTATTGAATGCGATCATGGCTGATCAGCTGGTTGAATTTAAAAAAGAAGTTGACGTATTGATAAATAAAGGCGTTGATAAAGATGAAGCGATCTTCCAGGTATTGGTAACATATATCAAGTCATCAAAAAGAATATTGTTTGAAGGCAATGGTTATGGCGAAGAGTGGGTGAAAGAGGCGGCCAAGCGCGGTTTGAACAATATCAAGACAACTCCGCAGGCGCTTGATGCATATGTCAGCAATAGTTCCGTTAAGCTGTTTGAGCGTCACAGTATAATGAGTCAACGTGAGCAGGAAGCCCGCCACGCTATTTACCTGGAAACATATACCAAAAAAATTCAGATCGAATCGCGTATCATCGGCGATCTTGCTTTGAACCATGTTATTCCAACCGCTATCCGCTATCAGAATTTGCTGATCGACAATGTAAAGAAAATGAAGGATATTTTTGATGGAGTAGAGTTTAAGAAAAATGCGGCGACCCAGCTGGAAATGATAAAAGAAATATCCGAACGCATATCAACCATTAAAAACAGTGTTGATAATATGACGGAAGAGCGAAAGAAGGCCAATGCAATAGAGGATCACAAGAAGCAGGCTGTTGCCTATTGTGAGAAGGTTAAGCCGCACTTCGAGACTATACGTTATAATGTGGATAAACTTGAGTTATTGATCGATGATGAGCAGTGGCCTTTGCCGAAGTACCGTGAAATGTTATTTACGAAATAAGGAAATTCAGCTAACCTTTGCCTTTAGTTCGTTCATGTAGCTGCTTTCCACTTTGTATCCCATGCTTTCCGCTTTTAGAGCATCAGCAAGAGCATCCCGGTATTTTCCCATTGCCTTATTAATTACGGAACGGTTAAAATACGCGTTCGCATTATTCGGATTTGATTGTATATAGGTCACATAATCTGCAAGGGCCTTTTCATTCTCCCCGGTTCTGTTGTATGCCAGGCCCCGGTAAAAATAGTAATCAACAGCCGGTTTTAGGGCGATCAGTTCATTCAGATCCTGAATGCCTTTCCTGTAATTGCCATTTTCAATGTACGCGTAAGCCCTGTTTTGTTTTGCGGAATTCAGATCGGGTTGCTTTTGCAAAACTTTTGTATAATCTGCTATTGCTTTGTCGAATTGTTTCATTAAACTATATGTAATACCCCGGTTAAAAAATGTTTTTGTATCCGTTGAGTCCAACTGCAATGCTTTTGAATAGTCACTGAGTGCCAGGTCGAACTGATTTTTAAGCCCGTAAATATTCGCACGATTGGTATATGCCTTTACACTGCCCGGATTCATTTGAAGGGCTATGTTGAAGTCATTCAGGGCTCTGTCATACTCGTTTTCACTTACGGCTTTAATTCCTTTATCGTATGCCGCTTTGTTTACAAGGTAGCTTCCCCTGTTCAGGAAGGTCTCGCCGCAGGGATATTTGCTTAATGCATCAGTCCATAACGTATCTCCGTTCATCCATACTTTGGTTCGTTCATTGGTCATCCACATACATGCTATAACACAAACCGGCAGCAGTACCATCGTTATTCGTTTATACAGCATAAATCTTTTATCCGTGTTTTGCTGCAGCCGGTCATATCCGAGTGCGATAGGAAAAAGTAAACCTATATAGGGTACATACGAATACCTGTCGGCCATAATTACCTGGCCCACAGAAATGAATTGCAAAACCAGCGCGATCGTTGCACAAAAAAACAGGAAGCCGAATACGATCGCCTTGGTGAATTTTGTGCTGAAAAAAACAAGTACAAATAACGCCAGCACAATAAATGGTGAAATATAAAATATAATGGGCAGGCGATCTCCTATTAAGGTAGGATAGGGATAAAAGCAGGAGAGATTGATTGGAACAAACAGATTGGAAATATAATTGATGAATCCATAAGAGGCAAAGGTGAAGCGTTGTAATACTGTAAATGTTTCAAATTTAGCAATGGCGCCCTGTTGGATCTGAGTGGTGAGCAGGCCAAAAAGGACGGATAATACAAAAAGAGGAAGTTTTTCCAATAGTGTGTATTTGTCAAATTTGCGTCCTGAATAATAATCAACTAACAATAAAACCGCCGGTAATACCACCGCCATTGCCTTTGATAATATTGCGAGTATGAACAACAATAAGATCAGGATATAAAGAAGAAATTTATTTTTTCCGGTCTCATGAATGTATTTATAATAGATGATCAGGGCTGACATGAAAAAGAAGGTGTATAACACATCTTTTCTTTCGGAGATCCAGGTCACGGATTCAACATGCATGGGATGTATACCGAAAAACAAAGCGACAATTACAGCAACCTGTATTTTATTACCACTAAGTAAATAAATGAATACAAATACCAATGCGGTATTTAATAAATGGAATAATATATTGGTCAGATGAAATGTTCGGGGTGCATACTCTGAAATATTGTAATCGATTGCAAGGGAAAGTATAGTTATAGGGTGATAATTGAATGATACATGATTCTCTGTTTTGAATATTTCTTTTATGTTTTCTGACGACAGGCTTGTGATCAGATTATTTTCGGCGACATAAACATTGTCATCCCAATTGGTAAATCCGTTTTTTAATGAAGGAGCAAATGAAATATAGGTGAGTATGAGGATAATTGTAAGCCAAAAGGCGGGGCGTTTAAAAAGACCTTCCGTTTTCGTTGAACCGGAGGTGCTCTTATTATTTTGCTTTTGTTTCGGATTATTTTTTTTGCCACTGCTCATACAGCAAAATTTAGTACAAAGATAAAAAACGGGTGAAAATTATTCGTTTTAATCCAATTCCGCGATAAGCACCATCAAGCGCTCCAGTTTTCTTCTCATTTCGCTTGAGGAACAATCAAAATTGTTGGCAATTACGGAGAAACAGAGCTGCTCACCACTTTTGTTATTTACATAGCCTGCGAATGATCGGACTTTATTTATGCTACCGCTTTTCGCATGCAGGTTGTTTTCGGCACATGAGCCGCGGCACAGGCCTGACATGGTACCTGTTCTACCTGCTACAGGCAGTGAATTATAAAATGAAGTGTAGGTGTTATCAAATACCATCACATGAAAGAGCTCTGCAAGTTGTTTTGGCGTAATTGTATTGGCTCTTGCCAGCCCGCAGCCATCATACAGGTTGAGTCCTTTTGTATCAACACCTTTAGCTGACCAGAATCTGATCACTTCATCAATTCCGGCGCTTTCAGTTCCATATCCGCGCTTTTGAAAAGAGATCGTTTTTAAAATGTGCTCCGCAAAAAGATTGTTGCTGATAAGATTAGTGATGTAAACGATCTTACTCAGTGGAGGAGATGTATGAACATAAATTTTTTTTCCTGGTTTTTCTGTGTAATGGTTCAGGAGCTTCATCAGGCGTACAGTTGTTGAAGTTCCTGTTACTTTAATGCCGTTGCCGGCTAAGGCTTGTGTCAGGTCATGGGCAAGCAGGAGGGGAGGGTCAGGTAAAGAACCTTTTACATCAAAATCAATTTTATTTGCGGGTATTGTTCCAGTTACATACCTGTTGTGATTGTAGGGTGCGCCGTATATATAGGCATTGTCATCGGTGCCTCCTGCCTTCACATAATTAGTGATCTTTAGGTTAGGAACATCGGGGGTGATTTTAGTAATATGTGTGGAGTCGCCGGTTTTGCCGGAGCGGAAATAAAGCTTGTACATATTATCCATATAGCTGAGTCCGGATGCCCCGGCCCCATAGTAATTACCCATATCACCCCATATCCAGTTAGATGGAACCATTTCCTCATCAAATACAGAGGCATCTGCGATCACATCTCCTTCAATTATTTTAATGCCTTTTGCTTTTAAAGCAGTAGCCCATTTATTTACAATCGGAGTAGTATCATTTTTGTCTTTAAAATATTCCGATCCAAGTGTGGGGTCACCGGAGCCCTTTATGTACAGGTTGCCTTTTATGATACCGGTTATAGAATCAAAATTGCCGTCATATTCCAACGTAGTCTGATAAGTGTAGTCAGCGCCAAGCAAACCAAGTCCTGCGCCTGTTGTAACAATTTTTTGTGTTGATGCGGGAATTAAACTCAGATTGCTATTGTGTTCTGTAATTATTTCACCGGTTTTAGCTTTCATCACACAAATGCCCCAGGAGGCGTGAGTCATATCGGCATCATTTTTCAACGTTTCAATTTCGGCTTTCAGTTTAGTAAAGCTTTTGGATTCTGCCAGCGCTTGGGCATAAGTTGCCGAAGAAAGAGAGAATGCTAAAAAAAAAATTAGTGTTCTGTTCATCAGAAACGAGTATGTATAATTTACACCAACTTCATTTACATAAATTACGAGTTCCACTTGACCTTTAGCATCTTATAAAATATGTTCAAGTGAAATAGTCCGGTTTTTCTACGAATATACAAATTCAGCTTATTAACTTTACGGGATGATCAGTCCACGCGAACTTTTTATTAAGCACGTTGCTCAAACAAGCCCGTTTCCCTTGGCTCTTGAAATTGACAGAGCGGATGGATGTTATATATATGATACATCCGGCAAGCAATACCTCGATATGATCTCGGGTATTTCGGTTTCCAACCTTGGTCATTGTCATCCCAGTGTAGTGCAGGCCGTTAAACAGCAGGCCGGTAAATATATGCACGTAATGGTTTATGGAGAATACATTCAATCACCGCAGGTGCAGCTGGCGGTTTTACTTTCATCACTATTACCTTCTGCGCTTCAAAGTGTGTATTTTGTTAACTCAGGTGCCGAAGCTATTGAAGGAGCGTTAAAGCTGGCAAAGCGTTATACAGGACGTACTGAACTGATATCTTTTAAAAATTCGTATCATGGCAGTACGCAGGGAGCATTGAGTTTGATGGGGGATGAACGGTTGAAGCAGCCATTCCGCCCTTTGTTACCGGATGTGGGACACCTGGAATTTAATAATGTTGAGGATTTAAATTTTATTACAAAACGAACTGCCGCGGTTGTGATAGAACCGGTACAAGCTGAAGCGGGGGTGATATTACCCCGGGAAGGATTTTTACAAAAGCTCCGCGAACGATGCACTGAGACAGGAGCGTTGCTGATCTTTGACGAGATACAAACCGGTTATGGCCGTACAGGCAAACTTTTCGCTTGCGAACATTATAATGTCATTCCGGATGTTTTATGTTTAGCCAAAGGAATGGGTGGTGGTATGCCGCTTGGCGCTTTTGTTTCTTCTCAAAAAATAATGTCGGGTTTGGCAGCGGATCCCGAGTTGGGGCATATTACTACTTTTGGCGGTAACCCTGTATGCTGTGCTGCCGGGTTGGCAACCTTACAAACAATTGTCACAGAAAAATTGGTGAATGATGTGGAGAAAAAGCACGACTTGATCATTGATCACCTTAAACATCCGTTGATCAGGGAAGTGAGAAGTAAGGGCTTGTTAATTGCAGTCGAGTTTGAAAGTTTCGAACTGAATAAAAGGATAATTGATGCATGTATCCAAAAAGGAGTGATCGTTGATTGGTTTTTATTCAATATGAAAAGTATGCGTATTGCGCCGCCGCTGATCATTTCGGTGGAGGAGATAAAGAAGGCTTGTCATACAATTCTGGATTGTATGGATACAATAAAATAAAACATTCTGTTTTTAATAATTCCCGATCGACAGTAAAACCAATGTACAAGCCTCCTGCACTTCAATTCCCTTCGAGGCCGCCATTTTTTCGAACGCCGGATTTTCAGTGCCTGGGTTAAAAATAATGCGTTTGGGTTTAAGGCTTAGTATATAATCATACCAAAAAGGCTGGTTTTGCGGACCAACGTACAGGGTAACAGTATCAACATCTTTAATAAGAGGCTGTCCTTTAAGTACGGAAATAGTGCCGATCATTCCCTCCTTTAAACCAACTGGAATTACCGGGTGACCATGCTTATTTAGCTGAATAGTAGCCCTGTAGGCATAGCGTTCGGGATTATCAGAAGCGCCTATAACAACGGTTTTTTTTGGCATATTCAATAATTTTGAGGTTAAATAATATAACCAGGCTGCAACATAAAGGTAATACAGAATAGTTTTCCCTGTAATAAATTTGCTTTACATAAATAAAAGGTGTTATATTTGTGCGGTATTAGAAAAATGAACCTGAACAAAACATATTACTTCTTCTTTTATTTTTTTGCGGCCCTGTTGGGACATCGCAGAGGAAGTCTTATGTAAATGAACATAAAAACTAAATCTGAGAGAGTCCCGATAACATCGGGACTTTTTTTTTAACTATAATAATTATGCGCAATTTTAAAGTGGCAATTTTCGGAGCAGCGGCATCTTATCACGACATAGCCGCGCAAAAATTTTACGGTGAGCAGGTAGATTCAATCGAGTGTTATACCTTTCGTGAATGTTGCGAAAAACTCGTCAATAATCACGTCGATTATGCGGTATTGGCCATAGAGAATTCGGTGGCGGGCAGCATTTTGTCGAATTACAACCTGGTTGATGAGTATAAGCTCCGCATAATTGGTGAACAATATCTGAAAATCGAACTGCATCTATTAGCGCTTGAAGGTGTTAAGATAGAGGATGTGAAATTCATCCATTCACACCCAATGGCATTGGCACAGTGCAATACATTCCTCCAGAAATTCCCGCATATAAAGATTATTGAGGAGCGGGATACTGCCTCCTGTGTGAAAAATATTCGTGATAAAAATTTGCGGAATACCGCAGCCATTGCGAATGAATTTGCTTCAGAAATGTATAATGTGCCGAAGTTGTTTTCCAACATTGAAAGCATCAAGCGGAATTTTACACGTTTCATGATCCTTTCAAAGGGTGATTCGGGGCCTGCGAACCCTGATAAAGCATCCATCTGTTTCCGGCTTAAACATGAAGTTGGCTCTTTGGCGGGAGTGTTGAATGTCTTCCAGCAAAATGGAGTGAACCTTTCGAAAATACAGAGTGTGCCCGTTTATGAGGAGTCTTCTCAATATTCTTTTCATGCGGATCTTGAGTGGGTAAAATATGAGAACCTTCAGCAATCGTTGAAACAAATAAAAAGTTCAACGATCGGGCTATCTGTATTGGGAGAATATATGAAAGCAAGCATACCAAGTTATAATAACTAAAAGGCAGGGACTTATTATATGAAATTTTTTAAAAATATTTTGGATGAAAACATGGTGTTTGCATGCGGGTTTGGAGCTTTTGTGCTTTAGTGGCTAAAATCCAATTGCCACTAAAGCACCAAAACACCAAAGCCCACCAAAATACTTATTCGAAATAACCTTAGTATCTAAATATTAAAAACAAATAAATATGAAACCTACATTAAACATCACCCCGGTATCCGGATGGCTTAAAGGTGCAAAACGCCCTATTATTATCGCAGGCCCATGCAGCGCCGAGTCTGAAACTCAAATGCTGACAACAGGTAAAGCGATAGCGGCTATTGACAAAAATATAATTTTCCGGGCAGGCATATGGAAGCCCCGCACCCGTCCCAATGCTTTTGAAGGCATTGGCAGTATTGGCCTGAAATGGATGAAAACGGTGAAAGAAGAAACCGGCATGTTGACTGCAACCGAGGTGGCGAATGGAAAGCATGTGGAAGAATGTTTGAAAAATGGATGTTGCCGACGCGTTGAAGGGTGTGGATATTCCGGTGTTTGTGAAAAATCCTATCAATCCCGATCTGCAATTATGGATAGGAGCGCTGGAACGTATCAATCAGGCCGGTATCACAAAACTCGGAGCTATACATCGCGGGTTTCATTCTCACGATAATCAATCGTTCCGTAATTCTCCCAAATGGGAGCTTGCAATTGAATTGAGGACATTATGTCCGGACCTGCCTCTTATCTGTGATCCAAGTCATATTTGCGGAAACACGGAGCTGATACCCTACATTTCGCAGAAAGCATTGGATATGGATATGCACGGGCTCATGATCGAAACGCACTGCACGCCGGCCGTCGCGCTGAGTGATGCGAAACAACAGGTTACGCCCGCGCAGCTTGACGTGATACTTAAAAAATTAGTGG